>JBJKPJ010000032.1:0-16604 GCA_046706605.1 Bathyarchaeia archaeon
TAGTATCAGCAGGGGGTGACTAACTTTGCTGATTTGATCCATCAGCTTTTTGCCTTCTTCAGTGGTTAGTTCGTTAGTAAGCTTGTTTTCGGCGGCGTTGATGTAGCAGTGGTCGCATTTGAGGTTGCATTCGCGAGTTACGTTCCAAGACATGACTAAGGGGACAAATTTTTTGTCAGGGTTCGCTTTTGGCGAGTAAGCGAGTTTGAGGTAAAATTCGCAGTTGCCCTCGGTAGCAATAAGTTTAGGCTGCCAAAGCGTAAAGGGGAATGGCAGCACGGTGTCGAGCATTGCTCTGGCGTGGGCAAAACAGAAATGCCGACAAAACAGCGCGGTAACTTTGGGGTCTGTGCCGTATTTTTCTTGGGCGTAATGGTGGCTGCCAAAGATGGGGCAGTTAAGAAACTCCATGCTTCCGTCAAGTGTCTCTGTGGACATCTGCATGTTGATGAAGTGGTCGCTTAACATGACGGACTGCAACTTTTCGCGGCGCATCCCCACTTTAAGAGTTACATCAAGTGCAATGTTGACGGTTTCCGCACCAAACCTATCTTTAACCTGCGCCATCGCATCTTCAAGCGCCCCAAAACCCACCGTTCTGGCAAGCTCATCTGTTACCAGCAGCCCTTTGATTGTTTCATATTCTTGGATAAGGCGCATACGCACAACTTGCTTTGTCCAATCTCCAAACAGTTTTTCCAGTGCTTGGGTGGATTTGAGGTCTTTGTTGTCTATCAGGGTTTGGACTTTTTTGGTTTCCTGCTTTAGGCTGTTAAAGAGCACAATTTTTTCTTCTGAACTTAGCCTTGGAATGTGGGCTGTTTCTTTAGTATCCACGCTTTTGGATAGGGCATCGCCAAGAAGTTCTTTGGCATCTACTTCAAAGTCGCCGTAAATTTGGTTCAATTTTGCTTTGATGTTGGGCATGGGTGTGTCGAGTTGTTGGAGTATTACTCGGGTTTCTGACTCCATTTTTGTAACCATAGCCATGTGGTAGAGCAGTGAACCGGCCATGCCGGGGTCAACCTGTTTCCCGTTGGCGCCAAACACTATTTGGTTGAGAATTTTTTTTGCCAAGTCAAAATCCCTGTTTTCCACGGCGTTTTGTGCTTGGCGGAGCTTTTCTTTCCGCGTCAGCAGTAGTTGTGCCCATTTATGGCATTGCCTAACGTCAAAGTTTGTAACCTTATCCACACCCTTTGGAGTTAAAGATTCATGGTTTAGGGTAAAAAAGGTTAACGGTATGCCCGATGATTAACAACGGTGCGTCTGCTGTAGCTGTCTTTCGATAACCTAATTAACCCCAAAAGAAACTACCAAGCTGAAAGGTGAATACTTTGAGCTATGACTGGGTTTACGCTTTAGTTGGCTTTCTAATTATGCTAGGCATCCTTGGCGGCATCGGCATAAACAAGCCCCGCGGCATGAGCGTTAAAATGTGGTGCGCCGGCTACCTCGCCGTTGCACTGGGCTTTGACGCGCTGGTGGTTTTGGGACTTGTCGGCAACTTACCCTGGCTTAGCAACCTTCTTTTGGGGCTTTCCGCAGGAGCCGCCACAGGCTTAGCGCTGCACGTTATGCACCACATAAACGAAGAAGATGCCCACCCAACAATTATGGGATGAAATCCTTTCTTTCTTTGTTTTATTTTTGCTTCTAGGACGGTGTAACACAAGATTAATTAGTACAAGCAAATATTAGGCATGTAACATATTGGTATCTTGGATAGGGATGTTATTTGAGTCGAAGAAAAAAGAAAGATACAGGTCCAATGCCTGCGGCAAGTGCAGGTTTGCTGAGGTTCTTTGAGGAAGAGACCGAAGGCGTAAAAATCAGACCTGAACTGCTTGTAGTCTTCTCAGTTGCACTAATCGTTGTGTCTGTTCTGGCAAAAATCTTCTTCCCCGCCTAAACTCTTCTTTATCTTCTGGGCGGCGTAGAGTGCAAAACTTCTATCCGTTGAACAGAGTTTAAGTGCAAAAATAATTCGCTTCTTTCTTCTCGGCTTGCCACCTGCGGAATGGGCTGAGCTATTGTGGAGCGTAAAACGATTGCCTCCGCATCGGAGAGCCAAATCCCCGAGGGTTCATGTGTCACTGCGGCTAATGTTCCTTCAAAACCGTATGCTGGGTCTAAGACAACTCTGATTTTTTTGCCCACGTTTCTCTCCAACATGAGGAAGATGGATGGAGGCAAGTCTGTATCTGGCATGTCATTCGCAAATTGATACAAGTGTGCATCTCTGCATAAAACAGTATCCTTCGCTGGGCATGTTGCTTTAGAGGCTTTTGCAGCGTTTTGGCGTTTTTATATTCCTGTTTTTTGACGTGTTTATTGTAAAATCAGTTTTTGCTAGCTTTATGTTGTAAAAAAAAATGTAATCTTTGTCAAATTCCAAACCCGCAATTAGCTAAATATTAATAGAGAGCAGTTTGATACCATTGTGGCGAGAAACATGGCTGAAAAATCCTTAAACCGCTCTATGGATAGTGCAAAAAAACACTACTCCTCCATGTTCTTTTTGCCTTCACTCAAAACAGCCACTTTGGCGGTGGCGGTAATCTGTATCGCGGGAGTTAGCCTGTCCGCCTACGCCCTGTTTCCCCAAATCAACAGCCTACTGTTGGGCATCGCAGTTTTTGCTCTCTCTACTGTTACCTCTTTGCTGGTCAGCCAAGTGTTCCTGAAAAGTGACCCAATTTTCACCACAAGAAGAACTCTGATTGTTTCCTTAGCTGGGTGGCTTGTGTGGCTGCTGTTTTTGGTTTTAGGCACAGGCTTAGGCTTCGTGTTTGGGAATCTGGTTTGGGTTAAGCTGGCCCTTTTAGGATTTGCCGCGGTTGTCACGTTCCGATCCATTGTGGTTTTGGCGACCTCCTCAGCGGCTAAGTGGCGGCAGATGCTCTCAATTCTGCTTGAACCAGTCTTCTGCATCGCTGCCCTCTTTGCCTTCTTAGCAATGGTTTCTTCTACGGTCACTTGGCAAATTGTTGCCTTCCCAGTTGCCGCAGTAGCTGCCGCATTGGTAGCAGTTTACGTGCTGCTTTCCTCTATTGACCGTTTGGGGCAAGGCACCTATGGTTTGCCTGCGTTATCCTTGTTTAAAGCATTTCTCCTTAACTGGGTCACCGACCAAAATGTCCCCCTCGAAAAACATCTTGAAATCATGGGGCAAGACGCCGACGTCGAGGTTTCGCTTCTAAAGTTTGATGCAGAAAAACCCAAAGCCGCTATCATTGTACCCCTGGTGCATCCTGGTCCCTTCAAAAACATCGGAAGCAGCCTACTTCCATCGCTTCTCAAAAGCGGCTACCAAAACGAATTTGGATGCGACGCCTGCGTTCCATTGGGTATTTTGGGACACGAGTTGGATTTGGCTTCCCAAACCCAAAACCAAAAAATCCTCAAAGAGGTGCTCTCCCACGCAAAACAGCCCACTTCCTCCAAGTTTGCGTCGCCTCTGGTTAAGACTAAAAAGGGATATGCAACCGTGTGCTGCCAGATTTTCGGTGACGCGGCGTTTGTTACGTTTTCGCTGGCTCCCAAAACCACCGAGGACTTGCCGCAGGAGCTAGGGCGCACCGTTACTGAAGAGGCAAAGCGGTTGGGGCTTAAATCAGCAGTTTTAGTAAACGCCCACAACAGCCTAACAGATATCGTCGACACCGACGAGCACATGGATGAACTACGAACTGCCGCCTTTAATTGTCTTCAGAAAGCTGTTTCCCAACCTCGGCAACTCTTTAAGGTGGGTGCAGCCTCGGTTTTTCCCAGCGAATTTTCCGTCAAAGACGGTATGGGCACGGGCGGTATAACCGCAACCATCATACAAGTGGAGAGCCAGAAAACCATCTATATTGTAGTTGACGGAAACAACATGGTTCCAGGGTTACGAGAAAAACTCCTCGCTGCTTTGGCTGGACTGGGCTTTGATGAGGGCGAAATTTTCACCACAGATACTCACGCTGTGAGCGCCAGAGTTACTGGCAAGCAAGGGTACCACCCTGTCGGCGAAGCCATGGACTTACATTTGCTTGTTAGCTACATTGGCGAGGCAGCAAAAAAAGCGCAAGAAAACATGGAACCCTGCAGCGTTGACTGCGTCGAATTTGTGGTGCCAAACATCAGAGTAATCGGTGAAGAACGATTACAGGCAGTAACTACGCTTGTTGACCGAGCAATCGCTAAACTGAAGCGTATTGTGGTTCCGATTTTCGGCGCAGAAGGCTTAGTTCTGCTGCTGCTTTTGCTACTGCTGTAATCTATTTTTTGGATCGCTGAATTTTGCGTTTAAGCGCCGTTCCACAAACTTGGCACTCTTTACCCTTGCCATCCGCAGGGTACTTCCGATAACACGCAGGACAGTACCTTATCCACTGTAGCTGCCGTTTAATTCCAAAAGTAGCAAGCGCCACAAACTCAACTCCTAACTTGGCCGCGACGTTTTGAATCGAGTAATCATCTGTCACTATTTGTGGGTTGTAGCCCTTGCTTTTCAGCTCCAACGCCAACGCCAAAAGCTGCAAATCAGCCTTCGAAAGCTTATGAGCATCTCCAATTTTGGCTGCCTCTACCTTTGCCATGTCGGAGAACTGCACTGTGGGCGCTTTAATTTTTATTTTGCTGCTCTCAACAGCAGTTTCCAGCCGCGTCTTAATCATAGAGTTTCTTTTGATTTCCTCTTCAACTTTTGGTACAGTAACCTGCTCGACACCCAACGAGAACGGGTCAAAGCCCGCTAAAAAAGCAGAGGTATCTAAAACAACAACTTTTCTGACTTGGTTGTCGACGGAATTTGTCATTTATGTTCCCTTAAATAGCAGCCTATCTCGGAGGCGGTCATAGAAGTCAGTTTCCAAATCAAAATCTGTTTCGAAGCGGATAAAGGAGGTTACGTTTTTTGATTTGGTGACTTTTATGATGTCATCGCAGCTTGCAAGTTTACGGTAGTTGCCGTCAACCAGCACGAGCATGTCTTTTGGGCGTTCCACCTTGAAAGAAACGTATGAGTCGCCTGGGAACACCAAGGAACGAAAAACAGTCAAAGAACAAATTGGGGTAAGCACAAACGTATCTAGCGATTGGTCTAAAACGGGTCCGCCTGCTGAGAGCGAATAACCTGTTGAGCCTGTGGGGGTTGCAACGATTAAGCCGTCAGCATAACATTTTAGGATGTCTTTGCCGTTTTTGGAGATTTGGGCGTAGAGTATCTTTGAGGGTTCACAGGCGGAAACCACCACGTCATTTAAGGCGTCAGGCAACTTTTCTTTGCCCACGGTAACGGCAAGTTTTGAGCATTTCTCAATTTTGTAATCGCCCTTCAAAACCCGTTCCACTGCTTCAAGGGCTTTTGCAGGCTCAATTTCAGTTAAAAATCCTCTGACCCCCATGTTGATGGTTAAGATTGGCGGTTCAGGCTTGGGAACAGCAAGGCAGGTTCGCAGTATTGTTCCGTCGCCGCCGATGGTTATAAGGAAATCAGTTTTCATTTCTGAAGGTGAAATAAATTTGGCTTTTACTTTTACCTTGTCGGCAAGGTCAGCTTCTAAGTAAACATTGATGCCCTTGCTATTTAGGTACGAAGAAATGTTTTCAATCAGCTTTAAAGCTGGTTTTTTGTCGTAGCGAGCGATTAAGCCCACGTTTTCAAACAATTTTTCCACCGTTCAGTAATTAGCTTAAACCTTAATCTATATTAATATTAGCTGAAGCTAAAGCTTCATTTCCCAACCATGCTGGAGCAGAAAAAATAGGAAGACGCCTAATCGCCTGCTTAATTTACCTTAATCTATATATGGGTGTTGTTTAGAATTGCATTGAATAAGACAATAGTTGTGGTGCGCATGAGCAAACCAGTAGATGTTGGGTCATTACGCGTTGGCGGCTACATGATGATAGACGGCGAACCCTGCCGCATCGTTGACATCGCTAAATCTAAACCGGGAAAACACGGCGCAGCAAAGGCAAGAATCGTCGCAATCGGCGTCTTTGACGGTCAAAAAAGACAGTACGTTAAACCAGTTGACGCTGGAGCAGAAATTCCCATTATTGACAAACGAACCGGACAAGTATTTGCAATTAACCCTAACGGCGTCCAAATCATGGATTTGGAAACCTACGAGTACCTTGATTCTCCTTTTCCAGATGAGCCTGAACTTAAAGACAAAATTGTAGCCGGCGCAGAAATCGAATACTGGAAGATACTTGGAAGAGTAAAAATTACTCGAATAAAATAATCCAAAATTTTCCTTTGTTCATTCTTTGGTTTTCTTAAATTTGAATAGGCATCTTTTTTTGTTAAAGTTTATGTTCTAGCGTTGAGCCTTTGCCTGTGAAGCCAATGATGCATGAAGAGCCGTCTGAATTGTGAAGAATACTCAATATGGGGAAACTGAGGCTTCAAGAACCGGCTGCCAAACCAGAATTTAGGTAAATAATCTGCATGTTGAATGTAATCTTTATTTAAAAGAACAAGACATGTTTAGCGCTGATGACTAAGGATGGCGCTGGACAGATTAGGTTCCTCATTAACCGATGCCATAAAAAAGCTGTTTAAAGCAAGTGTTGTAGACGAAGCAGCAGTGAAGGAACTTGTCCGAGACATCCAACGGGCCCTGCTCCAATCCGACGTTAATGTGCAGCTTGTTTTAGAAATCTCCAAACGCATCGAAGACCGCGCCTTAAAAGAAAAGATGCCGCCGGGAATTTCCAGACGCGAACACGTCATCAAAGTTGTTTACGAAGAGTTAACGCGCTTTATCGGCGACAAACCTGTTCCCCTCAAAGTGGAACCAGGCAAAAAGAAAATCATCATGCTAGTCGGTATTCAAGGCTCAGGCAAAACCACTCATGCCGCCAAACTATCAAAGTATTTCCAGAAAAGAGGTATAAAAATCGGATTAATCTGCGCCGACACCTATCGCCCAGGCGCTTTTGCCCAACTCCAGCAGTTAGCCGCCCGAATCAACATTCCTCTCTACGGTGAAGCCAAAGCCAAGGACCCTGTTAAGGTCGTAAAAGAAGGTCTAAAACAATTCGGCGACCGTGACCTCATAATTGTGGACACTGCTGGTCGTCACAAGGAAGAAAAAGATCTCATCAAAGAAATGAAGGATCTAGAAAAGCACATTCACCCCGACGAAGTAATAATGGTCATCGACGGCACCATCGGGCAGCAAGCGCTTATCCAAGCTAAAACCTTCCATGAAGCCACCCCAATCGGCGCCATAATTGTAACCAAACTGGACGGCTCCTCGCGTGGAGGTGGTGCCCTCTCCGCTGTGGCAGCAACTGGTGCCCCCATCAAATTTATCGGTACGGGCGAAAAAATCGAGGATCTTGAGGCGTTTATTCCGTCGAGGTTTGTCGGCAGGCTTCTTGGCATGGGCGACTTAGAAACGCTGCTGGAAAAAGTGCATGACGCCGAAATCAAGGTACCCCAAAAAAAGGCAAAAGAGATTCTCAGCGGCAACTTTACCTTAACTGACATGTATGAGCAGTTTCAGGCTGTCAAGAAGATGGGACCTTTCGGTAAGGTTATGAAGATGATTCCGGGATTCTCCTCTGCGAATTTACCTGACGAAATGTTAAACTCTGCAGAGGGGCGCCTAGACACTTGGGGCGTAATTATTCAATCTATGACCCCTGGTGAGAAGAAAAATCCCAAACTGCTCAACTCGTCTAGGGCAAGACGCATCGCTCGGGGGTCTGGAACAACGGAAAAAGAAGTCAAGGAACTCCTCAAACAATATATCATGATGCGTAAGATGCTAAAGATGTTTAAACGCAAAAAGAAGCTACCCTTTGGGTTAGGCGGCAAAGGCATGGGCATGGGTATGCCAGGCATGTAGTAGGCAACGGAAAATGGATGTTTTAGAAAAAGCCTTCGATATCCTGAGCAAATACCCGCTTTGCGACCACTGCTTGGGCAGGCAGTTTGCGCTTTTAGGCTACAGCATGGAAAACAACGCGCGCGGGCAAGCCCTAAAAATCAGCTTAACCATGCAAGCAAATGCACTTGTCTCAACAGAAAAAAGCAAAGAAGGCATTGCGCAACTAAAGATTTTAGCCACAAATGGCTTTTGCCGAGAGGCGCAGGAAACCCTAAAGCACCTAAAAAAGCGGGTTCCAAAAAGGAGTGTGCCCGAGCGGTGTTGTCTTTGTGAAGGCACCTATGACTTGGTTGACACATTGACCCAGAAAGCCATAGACGCCGTAGCGGATCATGAGTTCGCTACTTTTCTTGTCGGAATAGAGCTGCCAATTGTGGTTGAGGAACGTGAGGACGAATTTAAGGCAATGGTCAACACTGGGCTCGGGGAGAGCATGAAGCATGAGTTTGGCAGATTGCTAGGCAAAGCATTCGCAAAAAAGACAGGCAAAGAAGCTGATTACCTAAAACCCGATGTGGTCGTAATCTTTAACCCCTTCCAAAAAACCCTGCGGCTCCAAGTTAATCCGTTGTTTGTTGCCGGGCGATACCGCAAACTGGTCCGCACGATTCCGCAATCGAAATGGTTCTGCTCCAAATGCCGCGGCAAGGGCTGCCCAGAATGCGGCGGAACAGGAAAAATGTATCCTGAATCTGTGGAGGAGTTGACGGCTAAACCGTTGCTTTTGTCCTCGTTAGGCAAGGAGAGTTTTTTCCACGCTTCGGGGCGAGAAGATATTGATGCTCGAATGCTGGGTAGTGGACGTCCGTTTGTGCTGGAGGTTTCAAAGCCTAAGAAACGGGTTTTAGATTTGACGCAGATTGAGGCAGAAATCAACGCTGGGGCGGTGGGTAAAGTTGAGGTTTATGGTTTACATTTTACCACAAAAGATATGGTGAGGCGTCTCAAGAAAGGCGAGGGTGCACAGAAAGAGTACGCGTTGCTTGCCGAGTTTGAAAATGACTTAACCGATGACGCTGTCCGCGCCATTGAAGAGAAGCTGTCGGGCACTTGCATTAGGCAGCAGACGCCTCTGCGTGTTTTGCATCGAAGGGCAGACCTTATGCGGGAAAAGTACATATATAAGGTTAAAGTAAAGAAGGTGTCGCTTAAGAGGGGCCTGCTGGAAATTCGTTGTCAGGGCGGGCTCTACGTTAAAGAATTGGTGTCTGGAGATGAAGGTCGAACAAACCCAAACGTTTCGGATTTGCTTGGTAACAAAGCAAAGACGCTTAAGCTTGACGTTCTCAAAGTAATAATGGACGATATAGGTGAAAATTAGATGAGAGGTTCAAAAGGATACTACTCTGGAACTCGCAGCCTACTGCGGAAACCCACGCGCGCTAGAGGTAAACCACACATAGGCAAAATCCTGCAAGATTACGTGCCAGGTGCCCAAGTAATTATAAAGATGGATTCAAGCACCCAAAAGAGCATGCCCCATAAACGTTTCCATGGTAAAATCGGTGTTGTCGTTGAAAAACGTGGACGCGGATACGTGGTTAGCGTTCCCCAAGGCAACGCAGTTAAAGAAATCATTACCCGCAGCGAGCATCTAGAGCCTTACACAGGTAGTTGAAGACATGAGCAAGAGCGAAGTCGGCGAAAGCCGCTTAACCCTTCCCCAAGTAAAGAAGGTGTTGGAGTCAATTGGCGAGGAGAACTTGGACCAGTTCCAACGCCGTACACTTGATTACGTTAACAAGTTCAGCAAAGTGGAGGCAGACAAAGCTGAAGAGCTCCTGCAAACATTGGTTAAAGACTATGAGCTTGACGAAGCTGAAGCTGTCCAAATTATCAATTGCATGCCTGAAACTGTTGATGAGTTACGAGTTTTCTTGGCTGGTGGACGAAAAATCATCGAAACCTCCAAACTGCATACGATTGTTGAGCTTTTGAACGAAAACCGCATCCTCAAGTAGGCGCAAACTGGCTAAGTATTTTTAAGTACAAAGCACGAATAGTCTAGCGGAAGGACTAAGTGACGGGTATGGAAAAGCGGTATGAAGAGAATGCTTATGTGTTAGATTTCCTACAGCACGGCAAACCAGGGTTTAGGCCAACAGGCAGAGCAGGCTACCGCGCGGGAGCACTAATTCAATGCTTGGGAGAAGAATTTTTCACGTTGTTAGAAGCCCTTGTTAAAGAAGAATTGGTGCTAAAGCCTGGTGACCGCGTATATGTCGGCAAGGACAGCCGTGAGGAAGTCACCTACATCATCGGCAGAATCGGTTTTGAAGAGTTAACCGCTTCCGCGAAGGCAGAACTGCCCAGTGTAATAACAAAGGTAGTAATTAACCGTGAGAAATGGTTTGTTAACTTCTTTAACACCGCACGTGCCATCACCCCAAGAATGCATGCCTTAGAGCTTGTGCCCGGTATTGGCAAAAAATACATGTGGCAAGTTATCAACGAACGTGAACGCAAACCCTTTGAGAGCTTTGACGATTTGCAAAAACGCACCGAGTTGCCTAATCCAGCCAAACTGATTACCAAGCGGGTTATGGAGGAGCTTGAGGGCGACAGCAAATACCGGTTGTTTACACGGGCACAGTAAGGCAGAAATATGAGTCTTGAGGAAACGAAGCAGCTGCTTCGAGCCTTCCGAATCGTTCCGAACAACGTTCTGGGACAAAACTTCTTGGTTGAGCCCATGCTCTACCCTAAACTTGCTATATACGCTTCACTTGAAGCCTCTGATGTGGTGTTGGATGCTGGCGCAGGTTTTGGCTGGCTGACAAGGTTTCTTGCAGGGAAATGCCGCGCAGTCGTGGCGGTTGAAAAAGACCCGCAGGTAGCCCTGGTGCTTCGTGAACAAGTCAAAGGTAAAGGCAACGTGACGGTGATTGAGGGCGACGTGTTAAAAGCAAAGTTGCCCTCATTCAACAAGGTTGTGGCTGCTCCTCCTTACTATTTGTCTTCCAATCTGGTGATGTGGCTGATTGAGCGGAAAGTTGATTGTGCCGTTTTGGTTTTGCAAAAAGAGTTCGCTAGCCGTCTTGTTGCCGCGGTGGGCACGGAAGAGTATGGTTGGTTGGCAGTGGTGACTGCCCACGCATTACAGGTTGAGCTTTTGGATGTGGTTTGTAAGGATCTGTTTTATCCACAGCCCGAAGTCGACTCGGTAATTGTCGCTCTAAAACCATGGAGCAAAAAACCTTTTGAGGTTAAAAATCTCGCGGCGTTTATCCAGCTGACTAAGTGGCTCTTTAGCCAACGCAACAAAAAAGCAGCCAAAGCCCTTGCCTCGTTCCTTAAAGCAAACTACAAGTTAAGCAAAATTGAAGCAGAAAAAACCGCCCAAGCCCTGCCGTTCCGTGACCGCCGCCCACGAGAGTTGACCCCTGCAAACTTTGGAGAACTATCTGATGCCCTGCCTAACTAAACGATTTTACTTCGGCAAAGCCATTTTCGACGTCTACGAGAATGTGTATGATCCTGCAGAAGACACTTTTCTGTTTGCCGAAAACCTCAATGTAAACGCGGGCGAGCATGTTTTGGATTTGGGAACTGGCTGCGGCGTGCTTGGGGTTTTAGCAGCTCTACAGGGTGGCAAGGTTGTGTCAATTGACATAAACCCCTATGCGGTTTGCTGTGCCAAAGAAAATTCGGCGCTTAACGGTGTGAAGGACAAAATGGGATTTGTCTGGGCAAGCCTTTTTTCTGCTTTAAACCCGAACGCTTGCTTTGATTTGGTCTTGTTTAATGCCCCTTACTTGCCTTCCGAAGATGGCGAAGAATCAAACTGGATTGTTCGCTCATGGGCAGGGGGAACCAGTGGGCGGGAAGTTGTTGACCGTTTCATTGCCGAAGTGCCAAAGCACCTGGCAAGCAATGGTAGGGTTTTGCTGATGCAATCAACCCTAACCGGAGTGGAAGAAACCCTCAGAAAATTTGCCCAACAAGGGATGGCTGCAAGGGTGGTGGCGGAGCGTAAGTTGCCTTTTTTTGAAACCTTAACCCTGATTGAAGCAGACGCCAGCTCGCGAAAGAAACCATTTAAAGGCAGAACCTAAATGTTACTACTTGGTGCATGTTATGACTCTTTGGTTTTACGTGAAAACAAATGATGACCCTAAAGCTGTTGGGGAAGTGGTTTGTGCTTTCAACTTTATGCAGGGACAGCATCCCGAAGACAAGTATTCTTGGATTATTGAGGCTGGACGCGACGAACCTGGTTACTGGGAGATAAAAGGCAAGTACGCTGCGCTAAAAGAGGTTACAATTATCTGTATAGTCTACCGCATCGGCGACGCGGTGGTTTTTGCAGAGATAGATGATGACTTGTCTCCTAACTTCATTGACCCGCTCGTAACCAAATACGGGCTTGACAACGTTAAGTGGCTTGTAATCCCCGCCAAAAAGTAACCTGTCTCCAAACAAGCCAATCTTCTTCCTTTTCATGGTCTAAACAATAGTTTTCAATATGGCACGCGCTATTGTTTGTCATATTTTATGACTTCGTCTTTTATGATGCACAGTTCAATTCCCGCTTGCTTAAATATATCAATGGTGTCGGCGTCGGCGTGGTAACGTTTCTCGCAGACCACCCGCCTTATGCCCGCGTTGATAATCATCATGGCACAGGTGCGGCAAGGCGTCATTTTGCAGTAAAGGGTCGCGCCTTCCAATGGAATGCCAAAGCGGGCTGCTTGGATGATGGCGTTTTGCTCGGCGTGGAGGGTGCGGACGCAGTGTTGGGTGACTTCACCGTTGCTGTTGAAGACTTTGCGCATGTCGTGTCCTGATTCGTCGCAGTGTGGCAACCCAGCAGGGGCACCTACGTAGCCTGTGGTCATGATTCTTTTGTCTTTCACGATGACAGCTCCGCATCTTCCGCGGTCACATGTTGCCCGTTTGGCTACGGCTTCACACATGTCTAAGAAGTAGCGGTCCCAGTTTGGTCTTGTGTCTGGTGTCAACTTTTTTTGCCCCCAATTTAGAAACATAGTTCCATAACAAATTAATAAATTGTATCAAACTCCGTTACTTCTGGAGGATGTGGATTTCTCTGCCGATTTTATGGCGCTCATCCATCTCCACAAGCGAGGGCGACTGTACCAGCCGCTTAACATCCAAATCCGCTTTAAACATGTCTTTCGAGAAGGGGTACACCCGTTTGAAGCCGATTTCTTCAAGTTTTTCTTGAATCGGCATCGTTACGGTTTGGTTGGTGCGGGTTTTTATATAGGGCGTTACCAGTACCAGCCGCCCCTCTGGCTTAAGGACGTTGTGGGCTTGTTGTATGAACCCAAAAAACAGCGGCTCAAGTTTGTCGATGATTTTTTGGGCGTAGGGACCTGTGGGAACCTCTCGTAAGGCTGGACCCAAATCGGGCTCAGAAACAATGCAGTCCACCGATTCAACTCCGACCTTTTGCGCCATCCTGCCGACGTCGCTCTGCAAAATCCGAAAATCCGCCGCCCCCAAACTGTACTCTTGGGTGAGCCATTTAAGGTTCTCTTCGGCTGCCTTAACGCACCAAGGGTTAACGTCTGTGCCCACAACTGTTGCGCCTTCAAGAAGTGCCTCCTGAAGGATAGTGCCAACGCCGCAGAAGGGATCCAGCAAAACCTTGCCCTCCCTGCATGCCGCCAAATTCACCATCATCCGCGCCAGCCGAGGTGGCATGGCAAAGATGACTCGTTGGTTGGGTTTGTGGACGTCGCGTTTTTGGAATTCAAAGGGGTTATGCACCGCCGCCGTGGTTGCAACCCACGTTTGGGTTTTGCCGATGCAGAACATCACTTCAGCTTGGTTTTCCACCAGATTCTTCTTTAAAACCTCCACATGACTTAGCCGCGCTTGCTTGCGTTGGGCTGAGTACCCCATAAAGTTGGCTTTTTTGCCTAAAGCCGTCAGGGCGTCTTTTATGGCGCTTCCCACAAACCGCTGCATCCTACCCGACAGGGCAGAGAAAGAGTTGTCAGTAAAATAGAGGCTAACTCCAAAAAGCACCTTTTGGGGTGCCATGGCTGCTGGGATGCTGCTTTCTGATAGGGTTTTTGCGATTTGACGTTGGGCTTGCTTGTTTTTTTTTAGGAAGGCGTCTTTGACGGTTTCGGTGGATAAAGTGGTTTTGGGCTCGCCGATTTTTATGGTTCCGCCCAAATCCGCCATCGCGGAGGCATCAAGGCTTTTTTCGAGGTCAATGACAAAGAACTCTCTTGAGAAATATTGGGTTTGGAACTTGTTTTTTCTTGTCTGCAGGTAGGCGGTTAATTCTGCTAGTGAGGGGACCCAGTTTTTTCCTGAAATAAACAGTTGAGTTGGCATTTGACAATTGAAAAGTAAACTAAGTATATAAGGAATTGACTACTGAACCATTAAATATGCATTTTTAAGTAAATACAATTAAATTAACAGATGCACGGAATTATTGGTGAGTATTTACAAATCGTTTAAATATTGCAAGGGGCGTATGCTAAAAAAGGGACATTATATATGCACGCGAGAAACTACAGGCACGTAAAAAACCGCGCTTACACAAGAAAGAAATACGCTAGAGGTTTTCCACCACCTAAAATTGTAAAGTTCAGCATGGGCGACACCAAAGCAGTTTTTGAAATTGAAGGGCAACTTATCGCTAATGAGCGGGCTCAAATACGTCACAGTGCCTTAGAGGCTGCGCGTGTTGCAACCAACCGTGTTTTGATGGAAAAACTCCTCAATGATTACCTCATGGTTGTTCATCCGTACCCTCACATCATCCTTAGAGAAAACAAAATGATTTTCGGCGCTCACGCTGACCGACTTCAACAAGGCATGCGTCGTTCCTTTGGTTCAGCAATCGGCACAGCTGCAAAAGTTGAAGTAGACCAACCCATCATAACCGTCAAGGTTAAAGCGGCGGCACTCGAGACAGCCAAAGAATCCCTCAAACGTGGAAGCGCTAAACTTCCCATCCCATGCAAGATTGTTATCTCCAAAATCCAAGCTTCTCCTATGACCGAAATGGCTAAAACGGAGACGGAGATATCTTGAGTGCAAAAGATAAAGAGAAACAACTTGTTTTATGGTTTGACCAATTAAGAAACACTGACGTAGCTATTGTTGGCGGCAAAAACGCTAGCCTCGGCGAAATGATTAACGCGGCGTTGCCCGTGCCTTTTGGGTTCGCCGTAACTGCATATTCCTATGAACGTTTTATTGTCGAGAAAAAAATCGCCGAACAAATCTACAAAATTATCAAAGAAACCGTAACAAACGTCAACGACCCCAAACAGTACGATTTAGCTTCTAAAAAAATCCGTGAACTTATCGAAAAAACCCCGATGCCAAAAGATATCGAAACTGCCATCCGCTCCGCTTACGAGGAGCTAAACAAGCGCTTCAACCTAAAAGACACTTTTGTGGCGGTACGTTCCAGCGCAACCGCCGAAGACCTGCCAGACGCCTCTTTTGCAGGTCAACAGGAAACTTACCTAAACGTCAAAGGCGCAGACGACCTAATCGCCAAAGTCGTCAAGTGCTGGTCTAGCCTCTTTACGCCCCGAGCCATCTTTTACCGAAACGAAAAGGGTTTCCCACATGAGAAAGTCTTCATCAGCGTGGGCGTGCAAAAGATGGTTAACTCCCGCGCTGCAGGAGTCATGTTCACAATTAACCCCGTTACAGGAAACAGAGACGAAATCGTAATTGAAGGCAACTTCGGTCTTGGAGAAACTGTCGTTTCAGGCGCAGTAAACCCTGACGATTTTGTGGTGGACAAAAGCTCGCTGATTATAAAACAGCGACGTATCGCCCGAAAAACCATAAAATATGTCCGTGACCCCCAAACAGGCAAAACCGTCCACTTAGACATCCCTGAAGCCGAGCAGAAAATTGTCTGCATAAGTGACCAAGAAATCCTAAAGCTTGCCGAACTTGCCAAACGCATCGAGAAACACTACGGCAAACCCATGGATATTGAGTGGGCAATTGACCAAGATTTGACTTTCCCAGAGAGCATGATGCTTGTTCAGGCTCGTCCAGAAACAGTTTTCGGTTCAAAAGGAGCGGAAGCAGCAAAAATGGAAGACACCAAAGTTGACTTAAAAGTGGTTGTTCGAGGACTCAGCGCTGGAAGAAGAGGTTATGGCGTTGGCAAAGCAAAAGTGGTTTTAAACACTGAAGACGCCAACCGTGACATGCAAAAAGGCGATATCCTCGTCACTGGCATGACTGACCCTGATTTTGTTCCCTTCATGAAAATGGCAAGCGCCATAGTCACCGACAAAGGCGGTATCACCAGCCACGCAGCCATAGTCAGCCGAGAACTAAACATCCCCTGCGTTGTCGGCACCGAAAACGCCACCCAAATCATGAAAACAGGTCAAGAATACACTGTGGACAGCCGAAACGGAGTCATCTACGAGGGCATCATGGCAGAAGCTATCCAGCCCACTACCGCAGCCAACAACGGTGCAGTGGTGCAGGTTGCAGAAGCAGCCCCAGTTACTGCCACAAAAATCTACATGAACCTTGGCACGCCCGAAATGATTGAGCAATACAAGAACCTGCCCTTTGAAGGCATCGGACTTATGCGTACTGAGTTTATTTTGGCAAGCGCGATTGGAACACACCCAATGGCATTTGTTGATGCAGGCAAAAGCGAAGAATTCGTCGCCAAACTCGCCGATGGGGTCGCAACCGTTGCCCGCGCGATCCAACCAAAACCCGTCGTTGTCCGAC
>JBJKPJ010000033.1:0-2849 GCA_046706605.1 Bathyarchaeia archaeon
CAATTAGTGAGTTCAAACAAGGCAAGTTTCTCTTTCAGCTCTCGTAAGTTTTCCTGTGTTGACGCTTCTTCGAGTGTTTGAACAAACGATGCCATAAGCACATAAACCGCAAAATCAGTTGGGTCACCCTCTTTTGGTATTTTGCCATCAAACTTGGACAGAACCGCTGTTACCTCATTTTGAATTTTTAGCCATATTTTAAATGCCGCTTGTATATTGGGATCATGTAGCTTAGGTTCAAAGAATTGCGGAGGCATGTCATATCTTAAAGCTGTTGCACGGTAAAGTTTCTTTTCTAAATTTCCAACTTTT
The DNA here is from genome assembly GCA_046706605.1 of Bathyarchaeia archaeon. GTDB lineage: Archaea > Thermoproteota > Bathyarchaeia > Bathyarchaeales > Bathycorpusculaceae > Bathycorpusculum. The sequence continues at coordinate 313 of JBJKPJ010000033.1, forward strand.
TCTACCCCTGATACTTCTATCAATTTGAATTTCGATAACCGCTGTATTCTTCGCCAAAGCTTGAGCGTTGGAATATTGAGTTCTTTAGATAGGTCTGTCACGGAGTGGGGAGAAATTACAAGTTTTTGGAGTATTAGCTGATTTAATGTGTCTGTTACAAGCGCAATTCCTTTTGCGTCAAGAACCTTTATCAGTTTCATAACATGAAAACGTTTTCTATGACCTTAAATACATTACTGTAAAGGATACATCAAGAACACAATCAAAAAAGAAGGCAGCACAATGCAAAAACTTGAACTCGCCAGTGTCAGTTCAGGATACGGCAACCACGAGGTCATACAGAAAATAAACCTCAAAATAACCGAACCATCCATCTATGTTGTTCTGGGTCCAAACGGCGCGGGAAAAACCACCCTTTTCCGAACAATAGGCGGAATACTCAAACCATTTTCAGGCACAATAAAATTCGATGACGCTGACCTTTTTGTTTCTAAATCAGCTCGAAAAAGACTAACCTACCTTTCCCACTTGAATGCCATACCAGAGGAGATGACAGTTTTTAACTCGTTAAAGTACTACGCGGATATAGAAGGCGGCGACGTTGAACGAGTTCTTGACCTCTTGAACCTAAGAAACCTAAAAGACAAAAAATACAGCACATTATCACAAGGCCAAAAAAAGAGAGTTTCAATAGGCAAAATCTTCCTCAGAGAAAGAGACCTCTATCTCCTTGACGAGCCAACCTCAAATGTAGATCCCAAGGTCTCCAAAGAAATCAGGGAGATACTCATCAAACTAAGCAAAGACAAATTCGTTCTGTATTCCTCACACAACCTCTATGAAGCAAAAGAAATCGGGACCTATCTGATTCTGATTAAAAATGGAAAACTCAAGTTCTTTGATAAAATAGAGAACATAAAGACACAGCAATACCGCATAGGCATAAAATCGTTAAACGATATCGCTAACCTGCTGCCTGAATCAACAGTAGAAAACGATTACCACGTAGTCACGGTCGATAGCCCAAAAACAGTTGCAAAAATAATTAACAATCTGGTACAATGCGGCGCCCAATTAGCTGAAGTTAAAGAGCTGGATAACCCACTACAGAAACTCTTCGAGGAGGAATGACCAAATGACTTTTTGGCACGTGACCATGAAAAGAAGCGTTAGTCTGAGCAAAACATACGTCGTTATAGGAATTGCGTTAGCTATCTATGGAACAATCCTTGCAAACGCATTGCCTCTACTTCCAACGAACACCGCAAACCTCACAAACCTGTCTATAGGTATGATGAACATTTTTCCGATTCTTTCTGTGGCGTTCCTTCCACTTTCGGCACTGCTTTTTTCTATGCCAGTGGTAATGCTCTATGTATATGATAAAAACAACGGGATCTTTGAATATCTCCTCACTACAGGCTTAGACCAACTTGATATCTTCAAAGGTTATGTTAAAGCCGCTCTGGTCTTGTCTGCTTCTCTCTTGATATTTGCAATTGCCTTAAACACTATAACGGGATTCTTTCTGGGAACCAGCCTCACGTTTTTAGCCAGCATCGCTGTTCTTACGTTTTCCATCGGCGTTGCTTCTGTCTTACTGGTGACTGTTTGCATGATTGCCTTCAGTTCTTTGCAAAAGACACGTGTAGGAGCTAATTCACCGTTTGGAATCACTATTGGAATAATTCCAGTATTTCCAGCCTTAATACTTCCAATAGTCTTCCCTGCATACGCCCTAATCATCGACATTTCAATAGCCGTTGCTATAATACTTGTATCACTTGGGTTACTTCTGTCCATAGGCAAACTTATCCTTAGAGAAAAACTACTACCCTGACAACTAAATGAGGCAGGCAGATTTAACCCGAAATCTTTAGAGCCCAAATCTGCAAGCAGACTCTTAACTATAGAAGAAAAACAAACAACATCTCATTGTCGAAAGCAATGGTGGGGCTGCCCGGATTTGAACCGGGGTCTATAGCGTTCTCGGCAAGGCTCACATAGAGTAGCCAAGCGCCCGAGGCTACAAGCCTAGACCAAACTAGCCGACAGCCCCAGTGGCTTAGGGTCAGGTTTCTGTGGTTTTACAGGTTAAATAAGGTTTAGGCTTTAAACTTTAACGGTGTGTTTATAAAGTACATTTAAAGCTGTACGCAGCGGATTTGCTGTTTAATTGCTGTTTTGATCGCTTGTGAACCTCTTCAGCTCAGAAAAACGCCACCATCAGCTACAACACGCACACTCACACAAAAGAGAGAAGCATGAAAATGATAAGTATTAAATGCTAGTAAACACACCAAACTAATGGTTTTTGTCAGTGTTTTTCGAAGGAGGTGAGTTACTTGTTATATGAAGCTACACATACTCATCCAGCCTCACAGTGCCCTTTGCTAACATCAGAAGGAAAAACCATGCTTAAGCAGCTTTTCTCTGAGCAAAACATGAAAAACGCAAACATAAATCTAACATCCGCCTACATGAGTTGCCCCCAAGATACAGCAATCGACCACAACGCGTTCTTCTCTATAGACTCG
>JBJKPJ010000034.1:0-2805 GCA_046706605.1 Bathyarchaeia archaeon
GGATGGATGTGACGAGGCTTTCGTTTGCTAAGTCTTCGCCTACGACGGATACAGCGCCGCTGACCCGCATGATGACTGGTTTTTCAAGGGCGGGGTCAATGCAGTTGCGTAGGACGCCGCGTGTGAGCATTAAGCCGTCGGCATATTGAATGATGGGTTTTATGGTTTCTCCTGGGTGTTCTAGGCAGTGTGTTGGTCCCTGGAAGTAACCGTGGTCTATGGGTAAAAAGAGGGCTTTTCCGTCCTTTTGGATAAGTCTACTTAAACGGTTTTTCATTCCCCAATCCATACATTATTTCTCCGAGGGAACCTTTGGTTTTGCAGTTAAATAAGCTTAATGTAAAAGACGCTTGTAACCAAACGTCAACCTGCGGTTTCTGCTATGGGTTAGCCAGCGGATAAACTAGCGTGGAAAAGCTGTCAGCAAAAGCCTGCGTGTTTGAAGTGCCAAGCACCAAGTAATTTCCATTGGTTAACTCTGCGGCGACCACGGTCTGGTTATTTGTAGCCACATAAGCAGTGTGCCCGTTGCCGAGCGTGAAAACGCCCAGCTTAAAGTTGCCATAGCTTGTGCCATGCTGCCTGTAGCTTAACGAAATGTTGCCTGTACCCAGTTGGGTAACGTAGGCTTGGGTTATTTGGCTACTGGTAAAGTTTTGGTTTCCCATGCCACCCAAACTGGAATCAGCAATGCCCACGTATCCATCGCCAAGGGTTATGGTAACAGGTGTGTCGAGAGTAAAATAAAGAAACACACCCAACCCTGCAATTGCCAGCCCCAAGACCAACAAGGCAAAAAATGTTTTTCTGATGGTTTTGGCGTTCCTTCCAGTAACGAAAGCTGCAATGATTATGACCGCTCCCGTTATCACAAGGGCGGAGAGTAAAAGCAGGGCAAGCGTTGCGGGAGGCTGGATAACGAATTGTTGAACGGACATTTTCTTTACTTTCCTGTTTCATTTTTGTATTGGCTGCTTTTTCGGATAAGGTAAGCAACAAACCCCACTATCCACAAAATTCCAAGCACTACTGGCGCTATGATTAAGACGCTACTTTCCGGCTCAAAGGTAATTTGCAGAAAAATTCCAATAAAGATTATGGCTAAGGATGGCCCAAGCATTAGTGCCCAGATTTTTGCGCCTAGCCCAGTTTCGGAGTTGTCACCGTGTGTGGACAGGGAAGGGTCGGTGCCGAAGTGGGTTATGGTGAAGCGATGGATGTGTTTACAGTTGGGGCACCTAAACAGCCTTTGAGGTCCAAGCCGAATGGAATAGAATGATGCGCCCGGAATGAACTCGTAGTTGAACTTGTAGTGGCAATGGGGGCACTCAACAATGGAGGTTGTCATAATTTCTGCGCCTAATTCTTGTCACGAACGCGATAATTGGATGATATTGCTAAATGTCTGCCCTTTTAAAATTGCTTTCCCAAAATTAAAACAAAATTTCGAACAGAAATTCATGTGGGAGCTTAGGAGGCTTTCTTTTTCTTAATCACAAAAACTACCGAAGCCACAATCACCATAGCAACGGCAATAAAACCAGCTGCTAAGAAAAAGGGCAGGGTCAACGGCTGGGTTTTGGGGTTTGAATTAACGGTGGAGTTGGTTGGGGCAGCGCTGGCGGTGGGTTGTGGAGTGTTGATTTGTGTTGGTGTATTAGTGGGTTGGGGTGAAGTCGGAGTTAGCGTGGGGGCTGAGTATGGCTGGTTGTTTTGGATGTTTGGGCGGGGTCCTGTGGCGACGGCTACGCCGTTATCATCATAACCTTGGGATTCGTATGTTCCCATGTAGTTGTAGTTTATCAGCTCAATTTGAGTGAGGCTGTTTATCCATTTATACCCCCACTGCCCAGGCACAACAAGTCGCAGGGCGCCCAGTGTTTGGCTGTCTAGTTGGTAGGCTACAAGGATCTGGGTGTTTTGTAATACGGTTTCCACGGGTTGGTCTGTGCTAAAGCCGTCTGTGGCGTAAAAAGCAACTTTAACTGCGCCTGAAGAGACGTTTGCTTGTTGGAGAAGGTAGGAAAGGGCGACTCCTGTCCAAAGACCCTGCATTAACGGAGTGTCAGGCGAAGCTACACAGTATAGGGCGGCTGTTTCGGAGGTTTGGGGCATGGCTTTGAGGTCGGCTAGGGTCAGGTTCAGGGAGGTTTGTACAAGTCCCGTTATGACAAGCTGGGTTGTTGGGGTGTTTGTTTGGGCTTGGGTTACGGCTTGTTTGGGGATGGTTAGGAATAGCGCTGAAGCTATGAATGTGATAAGAGCAAATGTGAGAAACAGTTTTTTATTGATTGGCTGCAAGGTTCACTAACATAAAAAATTGACAAGTGTCATATTTAAATTTACATGAAAAAAACAAAAAACAACCCAAACCTTACTTCGGGCAAGGTTTCGCAATCAAATAACCCCGCTCTATCAGCCAATGATGAAACTGCCACGTTGTATAAAGGCACGCAGTGCTACATTTCTGGCGGGTTTTCTCGTACTCAGCAGAGCCTTCAGGCTGCTGGTTTAACTCTAACTGCACAGGGCATTTGACGTTTTTGCAGAATTCCCTGCGTTTATACTCCACGTAGCCGTCTGGAACCATCTTTTATCGGGCTAACCAATGTTTTTGGCTTAATAAGGCTTGTTTATTTTTGGCGTACCCATTTAAAGCGCGGCGGGAATTGTTTGGTATGCCCAAAATTTACCTTTTAGGCGGAGAAAACGTCTGCAAACAAAGCGCCAAACAAATAAACCAGCAAGCCTTCCAAGACGCCGCCTGCCAGCCGCCCAATGTGCTGGTACTACCATGGGCAAGGG
>JBJKPJ010000035.1:0-7350 GCA_046706605.1 Bathyarchaeia archaeon
CACAATGCAACACAAAATTGATGTACCCTTGGAAAAAATTATGCAAGAAGTCGCGTTAAGCATAACTGAGGGCAGCAACCACATCACCCTAATCACTGAAGACTTATTTTTGTACGGTGCAAAAAACCCAAGATTTGTCCCCAACCGTGAAGCTGTGGTTAAACTTTGCAAAAGCGTTGCAGATTACCCAGGCGTCAAAAGCATCCAAGCTGCACACATGTCCCTTGCACCAGTATGGAATGATCCCACAATGATTAAACAGCTAGCCGAAGTGCTCATCGAAAAAAGCTGGTATAGCTTTGGCAAAAAACCCATAATCACCGCAGAAACAGGCATTGAAACAGGCAGCCCACGATTAATGAAAAAATACATGGCAGGCAAGATGCTGCCGTTTAAACCCGAACAATGGCAAGATGTCGTCACCAACGCCTTTGGCATATTAAACGACAACGACTGGTACCCACTGGCAACCTTAATTATCGGGTTACCTGAAGAAAAAGAAGAAGACATGCTCCAAACCCTTGAGCTAATGGATAAACTCAAAGACTACAACGCTTTCTATGTGCCGCTTTTCTTTGTGCCTCTGGAAAACTGTGTATTGATGAACAAGAAAGGCCAAGAAATGGATTCTCTCTCTAAAGCACGCTGGGAATTCTTCATCAAATGCTGGGAATACAACATCAAAATCTGGAAACCAACCTTTCTGGAAAACCGATTCCGCAATCAGTTGCTCTACAAAACCTTAGACAACTTCATCATCCCCTACTTCGGAAAAATTCTAGGCGCATACTACGGTTTAACACGAGGCGAAAAAAGCGAACAACTAAAACAAGCCGTATGGACGCTATCCATGCCTGTCCGCGAATCAGAACGGCGACAAGTAAAAGATAAAATTTAAGCAGTTTCTTCTTCTGCCAATTCCTCAACATTTTCCTGCTGTAACATGTCTTCTTCAAGTGGCTGCTCCACTGAAGGGAGTTGCTGAGTTGGCGGCAAGATTTTTCTTGCGTGGGTAATGTAGCCTGTGTGTCCAGTCATCATGGTGTTAGGTCGGGTTTTTCCGCGTTCCACCTGCATTGTACGCATAAGGCATTCGACGGTTTCTATGAAGACAAAGTTGTTTTCACGTAGAGCCTCGGTGGTTCGGACAACTTGGTCGATGGTGGGGCTAAACGAAACAATAATCCCAGAGGGCTTGAGCGCGTTGTAGGCGTGGGGGACCACAAGCCATGGAACTGCAAGGTCCAAAATCACTGCGTCAACATCTGTTTCTTCTATTCCCAGCGTGACGTCTCCACTTTTTAGTTCCACATGGTCGATTAGTTTTGAGCGTTGAAGGTTTTTGGCAGCGTTTTTCTGGAATTCGCTGCGAAGCTCGTAGGTGTAGACTTTTCCTGTTGAACCAACGTAATGTGCTAATGCGGTAGTTAGGGATGCTGTGCCTGTGCCTGATTCCACCACTCGGCTGCCAGGTCCAATTCCGCTGAACATAACAATCAGTGCAGCGTCTTTTGGGTAGATGATTTGGGTGTTGCGGCTGGATTTCATGATATAGTCTGTTAAGGCTGGTTTTAGGGTGGTAAAGTAGACGCCAAGACTGCTTTTGATGGGTTCACCGTATTCTCTGCCAATGACTTCGTCAAGTTTAATGTACCCTTTATGTGTGTGGAAGGCTTGACCTGCCTGCATTTTTACCATATAAGTTCGGCGAGCATCCAGATAGATCAAGACGTTGTCGCCGTCGCATATTTTTTCGTTAGCCACGCTGCAATCCTCGTTTGGAACAAAAAAGAGGTTGTTCCATTTAAGCTTTGAACCTAACACCCAGAAAAAACTATAACCACCCTATCTAAGGGGAAAAGTTAGATACGCAAAACAACTTTTTCGGTGAACGGCTGGATTATTTTTGTGAATTCGTCAATTGTCTCTGGCGCGTAGGGTCTGAGGGTCTGGTAATGTTTGTCTAACGTGTCGTCGGGTACGAACTGTTGTAGCGCGTGAAGTTTTGAGCCTTTGACCATCTCGCCGATGCAGGTAACATCTTGGGTGGTGACCAGTTCTGGAACAACGGTTGTGCGAAATTCGTAGGGAACTTTACCCATCTTGAGAATCTCCATGGAATGAATCATATCTGTGGTGTCGTTTGCGCCTAGCAGCTTGTATTTGTCTTTGCTTGTTTTGATATCCATAGCCACATAGTCCACGCTGCCAAGGCATTCCTCAAGCACATCTGGGAAGAACCCGTTGGTATCCAGCTTGACCAGAAAGCCTTGTTCTTTAAGTTTAGCCAGAAATCGCGGCAACTCCTTGTGCATACACGGCTCACCCCCACTGATCACGACGGCGTCAACGTATTTTTTGCGGCTCTCCAAAATTCTCAGTGCTACGCCTTCCTGTAGAAACGGCGGTTGCGGATCAACTGCGATGCGCCAGTTGTGGCAAAACGGGCAGCGGAGGTTGCACCCAGGGGTGAACAGCACTGACGCTATTTTATCGGGGTAATCAAGGAGACTAACTTTTTGTAATCCACTAAACTTCATAGGGTTCCCTTAAGCAAGTATGGGTGCTTTTGCTACTACGGCTGAGCGATCAAAGGTGCTTCGCATGGAAAATTCTTCTTGTTTCCCATTGTTCCATTGGTCCACTGGACGAAGGTAGCCGACTACACGCGAATACACTTCACTGGGTGCGCCGCAGACTGGGCATGTTTTGTGTTCACCGCTTGTGTAGCCATGTGTTGGGCAGATGCTAAAAGTCGGGGTTAAGGTGAAGTAGGGCAGCTTTGAGTTCCAGGAGACCTTTTTGATGAGTTCCGCTGCGGATTTCCAGCTGGTTAAGCGTTCGCCAAGGAAGATATGAAATACAGTACCTCCCGTGTAGAGGGACTGCAACGTTTCCTGATGCTCCAAGGCGTCAAAGAGGTCGCCTGAGAAATCCACGGGTAGCTGGCTGGAGTTGGTGTAGAAGGGTTCAGCGTGGTTTTGGACTATTTGTTTTTGGTTGGCAAAGATGATGTCGCGGTAGCGTTTTTTGTCTATACGGGCAAGCCGGTATGAGGTGCCCTCTGCGGGGGTTGCTTCAAGGTTGTAGATGCAGCCTGTTTCTTCTTGGTAGTCAGCTAAGCGGTTACGCATGAATGTGAGCATCTTTATTGCGAAGGCTTGACCGTCTTTTGTAGTGATGTTTTCACCCAGCAAATTGATGATGGCTTCGTTAACACCCACTATGCCGATTGTGCTGAAGTGATTCTTCCAGAATTTGTCGTAGCCATCCTTGACATGACGCAGATACCGCCGCGAATACGGGTATAAACCGTTGTCAGTGAAGGCTTCAAGCACTTTACGTTTAATCTCTAAGCTTTGCTTGGCAATTTCCATCAAACCCTCAAGCCGCTCAAAAAATTCATCTTCATCTTGGGATAGATAACCGACTCTTGGAAGATTCAACGTAACCACACCAATGCTGCCAGTAAGCGGGTTAGCACCAAAGAAACCACCGCCGCGTTTACGCAATTCACGGTTGTCTATCCGGAGTCGGCAGCACATGCTTCGGACATCTTCGGGTTTCATGTCGCTGTTAACAAAGTTGCTAAAATAGGGTACACCGTATTTGGCGGTGACTTCAAAGATTGCCTGAGATACAGGTGAATCCCAGTTGAAGTCTTTGGTGATGTTGTAGGTTGGGATTGGGAAAGTGAAAACTCTGCCTTTGGCATCACCCTGTTGCATGCCCGCGGCTAATGCTAGGTTGAACATTTCCATTTCTTTGGTCATGTCACCGTAGGTGTCGCCTGTAACTTTTCCGTTGTAGATTACGGCTTCGTCTTTCATGAAGTCAGGAACATTCAAATCCAACGTCAGGTTGGTGAAGGGGGTTTGGAAACCCACGCGGGTGGGCACGTTCATGTTGAAGAAGAATTCCTGAAGTGCTTGCTCCACGTCTTTTTGGGCTAGGTGGTCGTAGCGTATGAACGGTGCAAGGTATGTGTCGAAGTTACTAAATGCTTGTGCACCTGCCGCTTCACCCTGCAGCGTATAGAAGAAGTTAACGACTTGCCCAAGTGCAGTGCGGAAATGCTTTGCGGGTTTGCTTTCGATTTTGCCTGCTACACCGCCAAAACCTGAAAGCAACAAATCGCTGACGTCCCAGCCGACACAGTAAGGTCCCAAAACGCCCAAGTCATGGATATGCAGGTCACCTGAGAAGTGGGCATCCGCAATTTTTTGTGGGTAGATCCGGGCTATCCAGTATTTGGCGATAACTGTGGATGAGAGGTAATTGTTCAACCCTTGAAGTGAATAGCTCATGTTGCTGTTTTCCTTAACGCGCCAGTCCTCAACTTCCAGATATTGGTCCACCATGTCTGAGGAGGCTAAAAGCGAGGCTAACTCACGCATGTCAGTGTGCTGTTTGCGATAGAGGATGTAAGCTTTAGCCGTGGAAGCATGACCATTTTCTATTAACCGCTTTTCCACTAAGTCTTGGATTTCTTCTACGGTAGGTACACCGTCGTCACCGTAGATTCTTTGCAGTTCCGCGACAACTTGGTCGCTTAAGCGTTTAGCGATTTCCTTGTCTTTTCCACCTACAGCTTTCGCTGCTTTCCAAATAGCTACCGTTATTCTTTCTTGGTCAAATGGTTCTAATTTACTATCACGTTTTAGGACAAACTTCATGGTTTTTTCACTTCCATTAGGAGTTTCCTGAAATCTTCAGGTTCTTCAAATTTTTTGTAAACCGAAGCAAACCGAATGTATGCAACGCGATCAAGTTTTTTGAGGTGCTTCATGATTTGGTCGCCGATTTCTCTGGATGAAACTTCCTCGATGCCTTTAACCATAAGGTCTTGGCGTACCTGTTCAGCTAGCTCGTTGATTTGCTCTAGGGTGACTGGGCGTTTTTCGCATGCTTTTTGTAGTCCTCGAATTATTTTGTTGACGTCAAAGCGTTGGAGTGCGTCATCTTTTTTCCGGACCATCAACTCGATGGTTTCGAGGTATTCATAGGTGGTGTAGCGTTTGCCGCAACTGGTGCATTCTTTGCGGCGGCGCGTGGTGTTCTCTGGGGAATCGCGTGTTTCCAGAGTTTTAGATTCTTCAGAACCGCAGTAGGGACATCTCATAATTATATGTACTCGAGCTGTCTTATATTTATAGTGTTTACGATAATATCAACACACTACCCTTAGCGCATATATAAGCCGTTTCAACATCAAACATACAATAACCACAACCACACCAAAATAAAAACCATAGAATATATACAAAAACCACAAAAACAAAGAAACCAAAACAAGCCCCAATCCACCAAAAACCCCCAATTTAACTAAATACTACAAACCTTAAGCCTTGCGATAACAATATAATTAAAAAAACCCATAAATCCCCAGTTACCTTCTAAAAAAACAACACGCCAAGGTGAAAAATTGAAACCAAAAATAATCAAAGCCAACACCCTAAACCCTTACTTAACCCCCGAACGCTGCACCATAGCCGAAAACTACAGCGCCCTCGACGTCTCCATAGCTTGCGCCACCGTCAAACCAAGCATCACCACTGTGCCGCATCACCTTTTGGACGTACAAGAAATATACCTAATCACCCAAGGGCAAGGCAAAGTAGTCATTGGCGATTTGGAACCCACTGATGTCGGCGTGGGCGATGTCGTGGTTATTCCGCCCCAAACCTCGCAGAAAATAACCAACACAGGCAAAACAGATTTAGTTTTTTATTGCATCTGCACGCCGCGATTCACGCAAGCATGTTACGTTAGCGAAAAAGAAATCCCACTTTAACGTGATATGTCCCAATTAGAAATACTGTTTTATAAGCAAATCCAACCTAATAGGTAGTGAGGAGAAAGGAGACCTCCTTCACTTTTTGTTTGCTTAACTGGTTTTTAAGTCATCCATGAACTCGCTCAAGTCAATTGTTGAATTGCCCTGTTCGTCTTTGAGTTGCTGTTTAGCTGGCGGATTCTGTAGATAAAACGGTATGCGACTTGCATAGCGATCTTGGAATGAGGGCTCCAACTCGTTTTTGTAAAACACACCAATAGGAATCCTATCACCCCACTCCTGAGCCTTATCTAGCCCAGCTACCTTCTTCTTGAAAATCTCGCCAGCATCGTGCACCACAGGGTCAAAGCCTACTTCGTCCAGTTTATAGAGCCGGCTTTGGGGTTTGCCTGTTGCGGGATCTTTGCGGTCTTCTCCAGCGTACCAGTCCTTGGTGTTTATGTCGTTATAGACAGGACATGGCTGCAAGCAATCCACGAGCGCCAGTCCTTTGTGTGAAATAGCCTGCTTAATCGTGTTCTTTAAGTGCATAACGTCAAAGGCATATGAGCGGGCAACAAACGTATAGCCAGCAGTGATTGCCAACGCAACGGGGTTTATTGCCTGGTTTATGTTGGGTTTAGGCAAACCTTTGGTTTTTATGCCAAGCCGTAACGTCGGAGAAGCCTGCCCTTTGGTTAAGCCGTACACGCCGTTGTTGTGGATTATATAGGTCATATCAATGTTTCGACGTCCTGCGCTTACAAAATGCCCCACACCGATTCCTAAGCCGTCACCGTCACCGCCCACTCCTATAACTTCAAGGTTTGGGTTAGCAACTTTGATGCCTAAAGCAAAAGGTAGCAGTCTGCCATGCAGGGTATGGACGCCGTTTACATTAACAAAATGCGGCAACTTTCCCGAGTTGCCAATTCCTGAGACCACCACAACGTTGTGGGGTTCAAGGTCCAAATCAGCCAACGCCATCTGCAGGGCGCTTAAGATGCCGTAGTTGCCGCACCCTGGACACCAGTCCACGTAAGTGTCTGTTTTGTAGTCAGAGGGTTTATGCGCCAAGGGTCAGCACCTGCCTTTCGGCTGCATTTCCTATTAGAATATTCTTGAGGGCTTGGTAAACTTCGTTTGTCATCATGGGGCGTCCCGTATATTTGAGAATGTAATAGTTGGGTTTTACTAGCGCCTGCTCAGTTATGAGGCTACCGAGCTGGGCGTTGTAGTTGTCTTCCACATCGATTACCCGTTTTTTGTTTTGAAGCGCCTGCTTTAGATAAGAAGCGGGAAGCGGCTGAACCATACGCACCTGAATAAACCCTACTTTGAAGCCTTCGTCGTTAAGCTGGTTTATTGCTTCAATGATTGCGCCTTTGGGTGAGCCCCAACTGACCACCACGTTCTCGGCGTCTTTGTCGCCAAAAAAGTTCAGCTTCAAATCAATGGGCACTTCCTTGTCAATTAACTCCAGTTTTTTGAGGCGTTTTTCCATCATTTTCATACGGATAAACGGCTCTTCGTTGATTGTGCCCATCTCGTTGTGTTCATCACCTGTGTACCAT
>JBJKPJ010000036.1:0-9912 GCA_046706605.1 Bathyarchaeia archaeon
CCTCTACCTGTACTGTACTTAAAGGGGTCATAGCCTAAAAGCGAAATAACTGCAACATCACTCTCTGGCGCAACACCCTTCTTAACCGAATACATCAAACCAGTTTTCCCAACTTGGGTAAGGGAATCCATGTTGGGGGTTTCTGCAGCTTCAAGGGGAGTTTTGTTGCCGATCTCTTTGTTGGGCAAATCGCCCATGCCATCTATAGCGACACAAATTAGCTTCAAACCGTTTTTTGTCTCCTTAGAGGTATTGGTAACACGTTTGAATTTTTATTACTTTTGCTATTTACAAACCCCTGATGCAGTTCAACGACCTACACGCTAAGAGAAAAAAAGTAAGCTATTGTGACTACTGTACCAGTTCCATTGCGTCAATGCATAAAACTGGAACCTTGGCAGTTGAATGAATAGCGTTCGCAATTGCGAAGGTCTCAACTGCTTGATGGAAGAGTTCTGTTTTGTTAGCTAATAGCGTTAGTGGAAGCTGACGTTTAAGCAAAAACAGTGTTTAAAAAAGGCTATTTTAGCTGGTCACGTAGCATTTTGCTTACGAGTTCAGGGTTGGCTTTACCGCGGACTTCCTTCATGACTGCACCCATAAGCATGCCGAAAGCGTTTTTGCCCATCTTTTTGATTTGCGGCTGGTTTGCGGCGACTATGCGGTCAATCACAGCGGCTAAATCAGCTTCCGTGAACATTTTCAAGCCCAACGCGTTAGTTGCATCTTGTAGAGTTTTACCTTCGTTTTTGGAAAGCCAGCTAAAGACCTCAGCAAGTGCTTCTTTAGCAAGTTCACCTGAACCGACGGCTTTGAATATGCCTTCGATTTGGTCATCAGACACGTTTTCAAGCACTATACCTTCGCGCTTTAGCGCTTTGAGGGTTTCTGTCAAGAACGCGGCAACCGTGGAGGCAGCAACCCCGCTTTCACTCGCTATTTGCTCAAAGAGGCTGCAATACTCGGAATCCACCAGCTGCTTGCCAAGCTTCACGTTTAAACTATACTGGCTGGTTAGACGTACGAGTTTTTTGTCAGCTGGCTCGGGCAAATTCGCCAAAACCTTCTGAACCAACTCTTCAGTTATCACTTGCGCGGGAATATCCGTTTCAGGATACATCCTTGCAGCGCCAGGTCGTGGACGCATGTAACGTGTGGTTCCATCGTCTTTTGCAGTTCTTGTTTCGGCTGGAACCCCAACCAACGCTTCCTTCGCTCGCTCCACAACAGCTTGCAACGCATCCGAAGCGTTCTCTTCTGTATCAGCCACAAAAACCACCGCATCAACCTCTCCAGCACCGAGAGCTTTGCGTAGTACTTGGACTTCTTGGGGAGTGATTCCGTAATTGGGCATTTCATCGGTGTGAAAGATTCCGCCAACTCTGCCCCAGAATTTTGCGCGGTCAGACAACTCAGTGCCAAGACGGAAGTTAGGCATCAATTCACGGCCAAGCAAACCAGCAAACCCCGACAGTTTGACTGCTAGAGCTTTTTGGTTTTTGTCAAGAGCTTTGCGGATAACTTTGCATTTGGTGTCTTTGAAAACGTCTGCGACATCCACAAACTCAGTTTTCAACGTATCCGCGGTTATGCCGCGTTTGGATAGTTCCTCTTTGATGGCAATTAAGCCAAGCTGACGTTTGACCTCAAACTCCACCACCGTGGAAATCAACTCAAGCTCCTGAACACCCTTAATCTCAATTAATGCGCCATTTGGTAGCGAAACGTTAAGGTCCTGGCGGATAGTGCCCAATCCACGCATGACTTTGCCTGTGTCACGGAGGATTCTGCCAATGGCAAACGCAACTTCTTGGGCTTCCTGTGGGGAATAAATCACTGGCGCTGTGGCAACTTCGATGAGTGGGATTCCTAATCGGTCGATGCGATAACGGATGGTTTTGCCTTCATCTTGGGTTCCTGTTTTTCTTGCAGCATCTTCTTCTAGGCTGGCGGCTTGCATGGGGATGACTTTGTCGCCTACCTTAATCCAGCCATCAAGCGCGATGATACTGGTGCGCTGGAAACCCGTAGTGTTTGAGCCGTCAATTACGGTTTTGCGCATTACGTGCACTTCGTCAACGGGTTGCATATTCATCATTAATGAAGCCGTCAAAACCACCCTCACCGCGTCCAAATTGATGAGGTGTGGCGGTTCTTCATCCATCTCGACTAGGCAGGCGCTTTTGCGGTTGGCTTCGTAGAGGATTTTTACGCCTTTCTGGAACTCAAAGTACGCAGCGGGGTCAATTTGTCCCAGTTCACTTTGGGTTGGACGCAGCCTGCGCAGAAAAGTGATTTCGGGCTCCTCTTTAAAGAGCTCAGGCGGACAGCTACAGAAGAGTTTGCTGTTCACGTTTAGTTGTTGATGGATTTCTAAGCCGACTTTTAAGCCAACTTTAGCGTAGTCAACTGCCATTATTGTTCTCCTCCTTCAACAATACGCTCTTGCGGAAGCGTTCGAGGCGAAAACTCGCCTGCAACGTTGGTTTTCAGTAGCGTGATAGCTTCTTGAGGGTTTTCCCTCTGCCCCAAAACCCACATGAGCTTGACCAGCGCAGTTTCTGGGAACATGTCTTCAAGCGGAACCACACCAAACGACAACAAATCTCTACCCGTGTCGTAGACGTTCATGTTTACGCGTCCCCAAATGCACTGGGAAGCCAAAGCCACAACCACGTTTTTAGCGATGGCGTTTTTGATACTGTCAAAACAGAACTTGCTCACATGCCCAAGCCCAGAGGCTTCTAGCAAAATCCCCTTGAAGCCTCTTTCCACGTAGAAGTCGATTATAGCTGGGTCAAGTCCAGGATAGAATTTTACCAAAGCGACCTTGTCGGAGAAATCCGGCTTTAAGAGGAGTTTTCTGTTTGGGTCTCGGGGTTGGTACTTGTCGGTTTGCATGGTAACTTGGAGGTTTCGAACTTTGGCTATGGGAAAACCGTTGATTGATTTGAAGGTGTCTCTTCGGCTAGTGTGGCACTTGCGCACCTTTACTCCACGGTGAACCACGATTGCCGTGTCTGAGACCGATTCATGCATAGCTAAACCAACCTCGGCAAACGGGGCTTCCCCCGCGGCTTTGACTGCACCAATCAGGTTGGTTGCTGCATCGCTGCTTGGGCGATCTGAAGAACGCTGTGCACCAACAAGGATTACTGGCACAGGCAGGTTCTGCAGGGCAAAACTTAACGCTGCAGAGGTGTACGCCATGGTGTCTGTGCCGTGCCCGATTACCACGCCGTCTACGCCTTGGTTGATGCGTTCTGCCACTTTTTGGGCAAGTTCTGTCCAGTTTTTCTGAGTGAGGTTTTCGCTGTAAATGCTGTAAACGATTTCCGTGTCCACTTTGGCAACATCGCTAAGCTCAGGTACCACGCCGTAGAGGTCGCTGGCGGATATTGCTGAGCGGACAGCGCCTGTCCGGTAGTCGACGCGGCTGGCGATGGTTCCGCCTGTGCTCATGATGACAACATGGGGCAGGTTTGGGTTCTGTTTTGGGATGGGGGGCGAAGCAAAGGTGGGTTTGGCGCCTTTGCCGATTTTCTCAACTTTTATGTCGGGGGTGGCCTGGATGCCAATGTTGTAGCCGCTTTTCATTTTGATGATTATGGCACTGCCTTCGCCGCTCCGAGGGATAAGAATACCCTCGTAGGTTTTGCTTTTGCTTATGATTTTCAGGATGTCGCCGACATCACAGTTTGCAGCCATAAGCAGCTCAAGCGCTTGACCTTTGTAGCCTGAATTTTGTAGTTCACTCAACTCTGTAACCTCTTTGAAACGTAAACTCCATCGCGCCTGTAACCCAAACGCATGTAGTATCTTCTTGTTCCTAACGCACTGATAACTAAAAGCTTTTTCAGCCCAAACTGTTCACTTGCAAGCCGTTCCGCCTCCTTTAGCAGGCTAGCTCCAAAGCCACGGTGCTGCCAAGCGCCATCGTGATGTTTCCCAACGGGGACAAGGGGACCATAAACGTGTAGTTCCCGAACAATGGCTGACGGTGCGGCGGTGATTTCGGGGCGGTGGGCTTTTTGGGATGGCAAACGTAACCGCAGATAACCCAGCAAAATATCTTTGTCGGGGTCTTCGGCGGAAATAAATAACTCTTTGCCCTCAGAGGCGTCATATTGTTGTGTTTGGATTTTGACCCGGTCCAAATTAGGCGCAACATTGTCCACAACGTGTCGGTGTCCAACTTCTCGGCATCGAATACACCTGCAACGCAATCCTTGCTCGGCGAGTTTTTTTTGAGCAAGTTCACGCAAATCGCTCTTTTTCACCCCAGCCAAAATTAGCCTTGCAGGAATGTCCCGTTGCACACGCATCACTCTAACCCACGGCGGAATGGTTTTTTTGATTTCCGCAATCAACTCCGCTGCTTCCTCGGTGCTGTAGGGAGTGTAGTTTCCTTGCTGGTGCCACTGATAGGCTTTGGTTCCAGCGATGGCTAAGCAAGGGTAAATTTTCATCATATCGGGCTTAAAGGCGGGGTCAGAAAAAATTCGGTTAAACGCTCCCTTGTCTTTCTCGGAGTTGGAGCCTGGCATTCCAGGCATCATGTGGTAAACAATTTTTAGCCCGGCATCCTTTGCGATGCGGGTTGCCTCAACCACATCTGCCACCGTATGAGTTCTGCCAACCAAACGGTAAATTTCGTCATCAGGATTTTGCACGCCAAGTTCAATGCGGGTGACACCCATGTCAAGCATAGCGTCTATGTGGGGCTGTTTTGCCCAGTCGGGGCGTGTTTCAACGGTTATGCCGACGTTTCGGGTTTCGCTGACTTCTGCATTGGTTTTCGCTTCCTCAAGGCTGCTTGAGGCTTTGTTTGTTATGGCGTCTAGACAGCGCTGGATAAACCACGTTTGGTACTCCAGAGGCGTCGCGGGAAAAGTGCCACCCATAACGATAAGCTCAACCTTGTCAACCTTATGCCCGATTGCGGTTAACTGATCAATTCGGCTCCTCACCTGCAGGTAGGGGTCAAAATTGTTCTGCGCCCCACGCATGGCAGCTGGTTCGTGCCCTGTGTAGCTTTGCGGGCTACCTTGGGCTGGTCCGCCTGGACAGTAAGCACAGGGTTCAGGCTGGGGGCACGGGTAGGGTTTAGTCATGGTGGCGACAACGGTGACGCCGCTTATGGTTCGGGTGGTTTTGCGTCTGAGGATGGGCAGAATTTGTTTAGCTTCTTTTGGTGTTAGTTGGCTGATGATGTCGGCGTTTGAGGGAACTTCGGGCAAGTGGTATTTGGCGGCTGTTTTGATTTTCAGGCGGTTTACGTCGTCATGCGTGGCTAAAGAATTAGCCGTTAGAGTGTCAATTATTTCGCGGAGTGCTTTTGTGTTCAAAGCCGAATTCCAAGTATGGTTTAATTTACCAATAAATAAACTAAACTAACAAAATAAGAAAAACCTGTGAAAAGAAGAGACGCTACATCCAGTTTTGTCCTGGTTTCCGCTGCAGAATCACACGTTTCTCATATGTGCGTCTGCTTCGGGTTTTTGGACTTGCCGAAGTTCGCACTTGCGCTTGGATTTTGGGCGTTTGAGAGCGGACTTTTCCAGCTTTTGAAAGTGAACCGTGAGTTGGCATATTTTACACCTTGGCACATAAAGCAGAAACGTGACACTTAAACCTTTACCCACCCAAACCAAAATGAAACCAACCCCACAATCTTAGTCGCGACCAACGCCATCCTGAAATATAGATAAATTGAGAAAACAAAACAAAATATGCTTCATTGGGTTGAGAGCCTAAACGGAAAAAATTCCTGCTGAAGCTTGCGTCTGTCGCTTCAGTGTCCTCCCCCGACTCGAGATGCGATGCTTAAAGCTGCAATAACAAACCAAACCAGAACAAGAAGCAGAACGGTTTTACGATGGGCGGAAAGCTGCCCGTCTACAATCCACCGAGGCATAAACGTAAGAAGGGAATAGATCGCTGTCGCGGCAGGAATGAAGACCAACATCAAGGGGAATGTGTAGAGAAGGACATTATGCGAGAACAGGATTTCGACGACCACAACAACCAAGAGCATAGGTACGATAAGTTGCCGGTCCGTCCATCGCCGTCGGTAGATTAGAAAGGCGAAGACAAGCGGGAACCCCAGATAAAACAGAAAAATCGTCGGCATAAACGAGACCCATCGGCGAACATTGGGAGCGAACGCAGTGGTAAAGTCGACCGCGAACCACAACGCCGCTCCAAGTAAGAAGTATCTCCAGAAGCCGAAGGAAGTGTCTGGACAATTGTTCAGTCGCTGCCTTTGGACCAGCATAGTAAATTGGCTTTTTCTTTTTTGAATTATCCCTTCGGTGAGCGGTTGTGCAAAAAAGAATTCCTTAATCATGGCATTTACCAAATGTTTAATCCATTATTAATAAATGACTTAACTCACAGAACATTCAATTTTAAGTCAACTTAAGTTCTAAACTTATTTAAAATGCCATAGCATTTGCCACACCTTAAATATTCCCCATCAAATATCCTTTGCAAAGGAGACTTCAGGTTGATTCCAATTAATGTCCCCAAAATGGGCGAGGAAGAAATTCAAGCTGTCATCGAAGTTATGAAAAGCGGCATCCTAACCAACGCACTGGGTGCAGGCCCCAAAGTTATCGAGTTTGAAAAAAATTTCGCCAAATTCGCAGGCGTAAAACACGCCATAGCCGTAAACACAGGCACCGCCGCACTACATGCAGCGTTAATGGCGCTTCCGCTTAAGGCTGGCGACGAAGTTGTTTTGCCCAGCTTCACTTTTGTAGCAACCGCCGAAGCCGTCGTGCTAGCAGGCGGCAAACCCGTATTCGTCGATATCGACCCGGACACCTATACCCTATCGCCCCAAGCCTTCAAAAAAGCAGTCACCAAAAAAACCAAAGCAGTCATCCCAGTTGACCTCTACGGGTTACCTGCAGACATAAAACCGATAAAAGAAATCGCCAAAAAACACAATATCATCATAGTTGAGGACTGCGCTCAATCCCACGGTGCAACCTACGAAGGAAAACCAGCAGGGGCATTTGCGGATTTGGCTGGTTGGAGCCTTTATGCAGCAAAAAACATCGGCACAGGCGAAGGGGGCATGGTTACCACGGATAGCGATGAGCTCGCCGAGAAAGCCAAGATGGTTAGAACACATGGCGAAAAAGTAAAGTACCAATCACAAATGTTGGGCACAAATTACCGCATGACCGAAATCCAAGCTGCCATCGGCACCGTCCAACTCAAACGGCTACCTGAATTTTTTGCCAAGCGACTACACAACGCACAACGGTTAACCCAAAAACTGGGGAACACCGCAAAAATTGTTTTCCCGCCGCAACCCAAAAACAGAACCCCCAGCTGGTACCTCTACACCCTCCGCATCAAGGACACAACTGAAAAGAAACGCAACGACATCATAAAGAGAATGCGTGAGAAAGGCATCGGCGCAGACGCCTACTACCCCACCCCTATCAACGAAATGCCCTACTACAAGGAAAACTTTGGCGTCTTCAAACTTCCCGAAACCGAGAAAGCCAAAGCGCAGGTTCTTTCGTTGCCGATTCATCCAGGTGTGACTGATGAGCAAATTGATTTGATTGCCCAGACATTTTTGGGCATGGTGTAAAAGGGTTCAGAATCAAATAATTTAAATCGCACTTGTCTCCCTTTCATTGAAAGTGAAGCTTATGCAATCGGTACTTGTAGTGGGTTTAGGTGAAATTGGAAGCACAGTTTACTCTGTGCTTAAAGCAAGCGGCAAATTCAAACTCTACGGCGTAGACATCGACAAAAACAAAATGGTTGACCTCAGAGCAGCTGAGCCGCCATCTGGCAAAATCGACGTGTTGCAAGTTTGTATTCCTGTGAGTGACCAGAAAAAATTTCTTCAAATCACCCAAAGCTACATTGAAAAGTATCAGCCTGCGCTGGCAATCATTAACAGTACGGTTCCTATCGGTACAACTTTGGCGCTCTACAAACTCTGCGGCGGTCAAATTGCCCATTCCCCCTGTCGCGGTGTCCACAAAAACAAAGAATACATGATAAAAGAGTTTGCGCGGTGGGCAAAATTTGTAGGGGGGGCAACGCCTGAGGCGGGAAAAGCCGCGGAAGAACATTTCGCATTGGCAGGTTTAAGAACTGTGGTGCTTGCCAACTGTACTGACACTGAGTTTGCGAAGTTGTTTGAGACTACTTATCGGACTTGGATGATTGTGTTTTTCCAAAAGATGGCGCGGCTTGCAAGAAAATATAACTCCCAAAACCCTGATTTGGAAATTGACTTTGACCAAACGGTGGAGTTTATCGAAGACACTCACCGGCAAAGGCATGACCGACCGGTTATGTTTCCTGATGCCATTGGTGGTCACTGTTTGCTTCCTAACAGCAAGCTGATGCTAAGTGAGCTTGAACCAGAAACGCTGAAGATGATTTTGGATAGCAATGCGCAGATGATTGAGGAATTAAAAGACCCTGCAGTGGCGGCTGAAGCAAAGAAAGTTGCTCAGAGAGTCAGCAAATTCGAAAAGGTTCAAGATAAAACCGTAATGGGCGACTCCTGCTAAGGCGTTCAGTTATTTTTTGTTTTTCTTCATTTTTTGTTAAACTGCTGCCAAAGCATGTTTGTTTCTTAAAGTTCTTCCATGTCAGGTGGAATCATCATGATTTCTAGCTCCTATGCTACAATTGGCATTGCGCCTTCTTGTTGCGGGTAAATCGCTTTTTTCCTCAAATGTCTCAAACAACAAATCTGCAGTTTATTAAGTCTTAATAAATATGCTTAATTTAAACTTACAGAATCAGACGACAAATAATTCAACATCGACCTAAATTTTTATATGCAAAAGTGCCGTCCATGCTTGAACATATCCCTAAACCCGCAGCGACCAAACAACCTATGGGACTAAAAGCATGGACGAAAAAACCCAGATAACCGCAGCCTTACTTGTTGCTTTGCTTTTGTTTTCAGCCATGGCTACCTTCGAGATGCTAACTGCACAAACGCCACCTGCAAAAATCCGTGTTGCCTGCGTTGGCGACAGCATCACCAGAGGAAGCGACTACCCCTTGCGGCTTCAGGAATTGTTGGGCTCAAACTACAGCGTAGGCAATTTCGGGGTCAGCGGCTCCACGGTTTCACTAAACTCCACCATGCCATACCTAAAACAGCCCGCGCTCTTAAATGCCGAAAACTTTGACCCCAACATAGTTATAATCATGCTAGGCACCAACGACGCCAACACCCAAATCGCCTACAACGAAACCAATTTTGAAGCCGACTACGCGCAGCTGCTTTCCTGTTTTGAGACGTTAACGGCAAACCCGCAGATTTTGGTATTAAAATCCCCGCCGATTTTCACAGACAACCCAAACTACAACAACACATACCTAACAGACACAATCTTTCCCCAAATAGACAACTTAGCCAACCAAATGAACCTACCCACCATGAACATGTACACTGCCTTCGGAAACCACTCAGACTATTTCTGTGACGGCGTCCACCCAAACGCAGATGGCGCCAACCTGATTGCCTCCAACATCTACAACGCAATAGCTTCACCAAATTACCTAACCACCAAAGTTTACGAGTAAATCCAGGCTTTATGTCTAATTGCTTGGTTGATGCAAATTGTTAAAAGGTAAACTAAGTAAAATAATTAGGTGTGTCTGAAGCCGAAAAATTGCGGTCTGAAGATAACGGCACAACGCTGCCCGTAGATTTGATCCGTTCAGTAGCCATAATTCTTGTTCTCATGCTCCACGCAGCCATCGAACCCGCACCCAACATCGACATAATGTCGCCGCAGGGTATCCAGCTGTGGTGGGTCTCTGACGTTTACGATTCTGTGTCACGGACAGCCATACCACTATTTGTAATGCTAACGGGAGCGCTTTTGCTGTGTCCAAGCAAAGCTGACGAGC
>JBJKPJ010000037.1:0-4475 GCA_046706605.1 Bathyarchaeia archaeon
ACACCGAGGAAGGACCCACAATTGCAAAAATCCACGCGTTCATCAAAGATAGCGGACACCAGCTAAGCGGTAAACACCACGAAATTTACCTAAACAACCCAAACACGACCGCACCAGAAAAACTCAAAACAATCGTGCGGCAAACCATGATGTAACCCGCGACCTCTTTTTAGTGTGGAAACCGCCAATAGACCTCTCCCCCATAGTCCTACGGAACTGCCAATAGACACCAAATAGGTTGGTTTTAGCTAGTTTTGTTTTATCTGGTTTGATAGGTCGGCAATTTGCTTTCTGAATTTTTCACTCATCTTGGTAAACCTCATAGCCGCCGAAGGGTGAATAACCTCAACGTATTCAGTACCCGCTTGGCGCGGGATTTCTTTGGCTGAAGCACCGAGCAGCACGATAATTTTGGGTTTAATGATGCCAATCTGCTCAATCAAATAGGGCAAGCACGCCGCTACTTCGTCGGGATAGGGCTTGCGGTTCTGTGGCGAGGTATGCTTTACAATGTTGGTTATGTAGATGTCTTCGCGCTTTATGCCGAATTCAGCGAGTGTTTTGGTAAGGTATTTCCCTGCTCTGCCCACAAATGGCCGTCCCACTTCGTCTTCGTCCGCTCCAGGATTTTGTCCCACGACCATGACTTTGGCGTTTAGGGGTCCTTCGCCGGAGACGCCATGTTTTGCGCCCTGCCAAAGTCTGCATTTCCTGCAGTTTTGGACTTGCTGGTCGATTTCATCCATGGACATAGGTTTACCTGCTGTTGGTTTATAGCAGTCACTCAACTTAAAAAAACCCTTCTAACAACATTTAAAATCAGGTTCTATTTTATTATTAAACAGGACGTTTTAAGGATTTAACCTAAAGGGGCTTTTGATTTGAGTGAAGAAAGGTCGGTTTCTCAATCGCTCATTGGCAGTGTTGTACGCGTTTTGATGCGGATAGCATTCAGATTTGAACCGCTGGCGCCTACAGCCATAACAGCTCTGCTTAACCAGCAACTGCACCGCTTCAAAGAAGCGGGCGCTATTGGCAACTACAAAGCCCACACAAAACGGCTTGGCAAGTACCATTACCGTATAGTGATTGATTTGGATTTGACGGGGCGACAGGCAGCTCACCTTTTAGGTAACATGTTTCCAAGGCAATTAAGCAGGTATAGGAGGTGGTTCCATGAGTGAAATGGGTGACAAGAAAGGAAAATTAAAAGTTACGCTTGAATTGGAAGTCAACGAGGAATTAATGTCAGTGCTAAAAGATACAATGGAGAAAGCATCAACAAAAATTCCTGAAATGATACGGCGAGGAACAGAAAACAAACAGTAAACTCCCCTGCTTAGCGGTTTATTTTTCACTTAATTTTTGGTGCCGCTTAGAGTTTGCTTGCTTTCAAAACACCTGCGCAATCAAGTCTTCCCGTACTTTTTAGAATACTTCTTCTGCTTTTTTTGAGCGCCCTTGTATTTTTGTTTATACCATTCAGCGTAAGCTTCTATGGCTTCGCTCATGGCTTTAACGTTGGGAATGGACAAGATTTAGCAGCTGCATTTTGGTGATTGACATTTTTTTAGCATTTTCTTTGGGGGTGTCTCGTTAAGTGATTTGTTCAACCGTCCAGTCGTACCTCGAAATTTACCAGCCATTTTATAACTATTTATTTCTTTTTCAGAATATTTTATGTTCTATACGCCGAATTGCTGTGGAGTGTTTCAATTGAAAAGAAAACGCTTTCAGGTTAAACTATGAGGAAGTGTTTGTTTGCATCAAACTCGGCTTATGCCGGCATGGAAAGATTTTATACTACACGGCACTGTTCTAGCAATGATAACCATGAAGTTTCTGATTATACAAAAAATCAAACGTGAAGTTCCCATAGAGAAATGGGCAACACTTTTGCCGCTGCAATTCAAATATTTCGAAAACCTAGAAAAACAGAAAAACCTCGAAGTAGACTACCACCTCATCGGACACCAAGGCAGCATGCTCATCGTCAACGTGGAATCCGACGAGCAACTCTCCAAAATCATCGGCCAAGACCCACTATTCTTTGACTCCAGCCACGAAATCTACGCGTTGACCACCCGCAAAAACCACGAAAAACAAATCCGAGAACTCCTCCACCTCTAAACGCAGGTCTAAACGATGGCATGCCATGGCGGATTCAGCTTAGACGAAACAAAGCGGCGCTCATGGTACAAGCCTGAAGCGATACTGGGCGAGGTTAAATTGGGGATGACATTTGCGGATATAGGCTGCGGCGACGGATTCTTTAGTATTTTAGCCGCCAAATCGGTAGGCGAAAAAGGCAAAGTCTATGCTGTTGATATAGTTTTCTTTTCGATGGATTTGGATGATTTCGCTGATCCCCAAAAAGTTCTACGAAACGCCAAACAAATGCTAAAACCCGACGGGCGCTTGGTTGATTTAGACTGGAAAAAAATAGTCACACCTTTTGGTCCCCCAGTTGACATAAGGTTCAGTGAGCAACACGCCTCTGCGCTGATTTCAGCCGCAGGATTCACCGTTACCGACGTTAAAGATGCAGGACCATATCATTACGTTTTAACTGCCAAACCATAAGCTGCTATTCCGCTTTTGCATACAACTCCAGCAGGTCACGTTTGAAGCGGTCCGGCTGGTCTTTGTAAGCCGAGTGCCCCGCACCATCGTAGATTACAAGTCTGGATTTAGGCAGCTCGTCCGCTAAGGTTCGCATGTTTTCGCCCGCCACGAGGTTATCCTCTGAACCCCAAATGATAGTTGTTGGAAACGTAAATTTGCCGTAAACTGCAACAATGTCTGATTCAAGCGCTTTTCCCGGAGCAACAAGCACAAGCCCCTTCACAGGGTAACAGGCGGCGTATCGCAGGGCGATGTTTGCGCCGATGCTAGCGCCCACCAAAACGGGTGTTTGGCTGCCGAAAACCGTTTGAATGGCGTGATTTGCTACGTCTATGTTTTGTTGGGGGCTGTGGGTTTTAGGTTGGCATCTGCTTTTCATACCGTAGGGCATATCTAAGGCCAAAAAGGGAATGTGCTTTTCGATTAGCAGATCGGTTACGCCGATTTGTTGCCAGATTTCGCTAGTGTATGAGAATCCATGCAAAAACACCACAGGAACTCCTGGTTCCACACTAACTACGCTGTGGCATTTATGGTTGGCTGCATTTAGGGTTTTTTCCAAACAAACCGCCACATTTGCTATAGACACAGAGGCTTATAACGGTTAGACATTTGCGAAACCCATAATAGCCCTGAAAAACAAGTGTTGCATGGGTGAATTTTTGCAGGTTAAAGTTGGCGACAAAGCCCCTGATTTCACGTTGCCCTCCCAAATGGGCGACAACGTTACGCTCTCTGAGTATTTTGGTAAGAAAAACATCGTGCTCTACTTTTATCCCAAAGACGAAACCCCCGGGTGTATCAAGGAAGCCTGCACCTTCCGAGACAACTACCAGCAGCTAACGGAGCTTGGTGCGGAAGTATTAGGTGTAAGCAGACAAAGTGTGGAATCCCATGTTGCATTTGCCAGCCACTACGGTTTGCCGTTTATTTTGCTTGCTGACGTAGATAACAAGGTGCGTGAGCTTTATGGGGTTCCTTCGACGATGGGGTTTCTGCCAGGGCGCGTAACATACATTATTGACAAAAAAGGTGTAGTGCGGCATATTTTTAATTCCCAAAGCCAAGCCCAACGGCATGTAGACGAAGCTAAACGCACCCTAGAAATGTTGGCAAAAGAACAGGGCGCAACCTAAAGGGAAGCCCATGCTCAATTTGTACAACACGCTGACCCACAAAAAAGAGCTCTTCAAACCTAAAAACGCTGCGCAGGTTAAAATGTACACGTGTGGGCCTTCAACTTACCAGCGGACGCATATTGGCAACTACCGCACCTTCCTTTTCGAAGACATTCTCCAACGGTACTTAGAGTATTTGGGGTACGGTGTAGAGCGGCTTATGGCTTTGACGGATTTGGAAGATAAAGCTTTTGAGCAGGCAAAAAAAGAGCACCGGTCCGTGCATGAGTTAACAAGCAGAAATGAAGAGGTTTTCTTCAAAGATTTTGAGCTTCTGAGAATCAAAAAACCAACTTATGCGGTTCGAGCTTCAACAGTTGTTGACCAATCCGTTGAGTTAATTTCCAAACTGACCACGAAAGGCATAGCCTACAACTACACATACAAGGGCGAAAAAAACGTGTACTTTAACCCCCTCAAATTCAACGGGTTTGGCAAACTCGCTCACCTCGACATGAGCAAGTGGCCCAAGAAAACTCGGCGTTTTCACAAAGACACCTACCCGGGCACACCATGGAATCGCGGGGACTTCATTCTCTGGCATGGCTGCAGCCAAAGCGACGTATGTTTTGACAGTGAAATTGGTGTAGGGCGACCAGCGTGGAACATTCAGGATGCGGCGATCATAACCAAACATTTGGGTTTTGAGGTGGATGTGGTCTGTGGGGGAAT
>JBJKPJ010000038.1:0-2643 GCA_046706605.1 Bathyarchaeia archaeon
GGAAGGAGCGGGCCACGGCAGGTCAGTATGCCCCGAATCTCCCGGGCCACACGCGAGCTGCAATGGCAGGTACAATGGGTTCCGACCTCGAAAGGGGGAGGCAATCTCGAAAGCCTGCCGTAGTTGGAATTGAGGGTTGAAACCCACCCTCATGAACATGGAATCCCTAGTAATCGCGTGTCACTAGCGCGCGGTGAATACGTCCCTGCTCCTTGCACACACCGCCCGTCGTTCCATCCGAGTGACTCTTGGGTGAGGCACCGTCTCCTTGGCGGCGTCGAATCTAAGTTTCACAAGGAGGGAAAAGTCGTAACAAGGTGGCCGTAGGGGAACCTGCGGCCGGATCACCTCCTAAGAAAACAAGTTCGCAGTTGCGTGCTTGATTGGAGGAGCAAGGAGAACATCCAGGTATACGTCAAAGCCCAAAATATAGCAATCTAATATAGCTGAATAATCGGGTTTCAATGTTTATTTCTGTCTTGCTTAGTCTTCAAGGGCAAGAGGCACAATTTTTTTGGTTTTGCCTTGTTGTTTTTTGCGGTTGATTTGGAGTGCCGAGGGGATAATCGCAACTGCGTTTATTACGGCCAAGGCAAAGTAAGTGCTTTTGATGCTATTAAAAAACAAAATTTTGTCTGCTGCCGACAGTGTTGCTGGATTTATGGTCGAGATCACGGTCGTTATGGTTGCGTATGGTGCGGTTAACGCCATCAAGACAACCGCCAAGTTGAGACTAACCGTCAAGCCGATATTCAAAAATAAGCTAACCAACGCGGAACCTATCCCACGTCTTTGCATGGGAAGCGCGCCCATAACGCTGCGCAGGTTTGGCGCCAAGAAAAACCCTGTGCCCAGCCCCAACAAAACCATGTAGACAACCAAAGTGGCATATGAGGTTGATTGAGTTACCGTGGAAAATAAGAACAGCCCCGCCGACCCCAAAACCAGCCCGCTGATGGTAAAGCGTACATATCCAAACTTGTCTGAAAGTCTGCCACTAAGTGGACCAACCGCCAAAAATGCAAATTCAAAAGGCAAGATCTTTAGTCCTGCTTGCAGAGGAGAATCGCCATCGATTAGTTGAAACTCTAAACTTAACAGCAACAGAAATGCAGCCCACGAAATGACATTTAACAAAACCGCGGTAACTCCGCCTGTGACCTCACGCATATGGAACATTTTCAAGTCCAGCAGAGGATAACTCACTTTGCGTTGCCAGAGCACAAACAGCACAAGAAAAATCAACGAAATGGGCACCAGAGCATAGACCAGATTTAGTGAGCCGATGCCGTATGCGCCAAAAGTTAAGGCAAGCATTAGGCTAAGTAAAAAGACGCTAAATAGGGCAAAGCCGAGCCAGTCGATTTTACGGTTCTTATCCAGATAGGCAACTTCAAGTAGCCTTTTTTGTGCCCAGTAAGTGCCAAAGATGCCTACGGGAATGTTAATGTAAAATAGCGCTCGCCAATCAAGAAATGATAAAATCAGCCCGCTTAATGTTAAGCCAATGAGTGCTCCTGCTCGAAAAGAAATTTGGTTTATGCCAACAAAAAGCCCAAGCTCGTTTTTTGGTGAGGCGTCGGTTACTATGGCTATGCTGTTGGCAAAAATCAAGGATGCGCCAAATCCCTGGAGTGCTCGGAAAATAATGACTTCTGTTGGATTTTGACCTAGACTGGTTAAGGCTGACCCAGCAGTGAATATAGCAAATCCTATACTGTAGAGGCGGATTCTTCCAAAAATGTCTGAGAGTCTGCCGATTAAAAGCAGCATTAATGTGTTGGTAAACACGTAAGATTGGGTTATCCATATGGCTTGCTCGGGGTCCGCGTTGAGTTGTTTTGCAACCTGCGGCAAACCCACAATGACGATACGTGAGTCTAATCCAACCATGAAAATTCCGATCATCGTCACTGTTAAAGCAATCCACTTGTACTCCAAAAAAAACCTCCAAAAAACAGGCTGCTACTGTTAGGTACTATTAGTTAGCTAGTAATTAACTATTTCACACTGTGGTGAGAGCGAGAACTTGCCTGAGATCCTGCCTCCGTAGGAATATTGGTATTTGTATAGTTTGGTGTACAAAGTGATTGACAAACCGAAATCCCTTATAAGTTAGGGTGAAGTTTTATGTCATACGCTTCTATTCCCATATCCAAGGTGCAAACGCAATGGTCAAGACTTTCATTTTCTATGATTCGAAATACGGAAACACTAAGCTCTGCACAGAAAAAATCGCCGAGGGTCTGCGCGATGCAGGCGTGGAAGTTGAGTTGGGTTACGTAAAAGAAGTCAGCGCCGAACACGCCAAAGACTACGACGCAATCGTGTTGGCTGCCCCCAACCACATGGGACGCCCCAGTCAAACCATGAAAAAATTCGTCAACCACCTCTCCACGCTCGATTTGAAAGACAAAAAAATCGCAGTCGTCGGCACCTACGCAGGAAAAGCCCGCCCATTGGACAGAGCCGTTCGGAAAATGGAGCGAGTGGTGCAGGAAAAATTGATTGGCTTAACTTTAGTTTCGCCGTCGCTGTCTGTGCACGTGAACGGAATGTCAGGCCCCATAATGGATGGGGAGTTGCCCAGTTGTGTGGCTTTCGGCAAAAATCTGGCTGCCCAGCTTCAGCGTGTTTAACATA
>JBJKPJ010000039.1:0-15863 GCA_046706605.1 Bathyarchaeia archaeon
GTGAGCCCCTGATGAGGGCGGACGTTGTGGAACTTATCCGCTACATTGCTAAACTCAATTTGGCGCCTTACATCAAGATTACAGGCTGGCATTTTGACCAAGTCATCGCGGAGGAGTTGGCGGCGGCAAACTGTAAAGCCATTATCTGTTTTGCAGGGCTCCAAGAAACCGATGCGAAACTGCGGGGAAAAAGCGATTTCGAGGACAGCATTAACGCAGCAAACCTCTGTCGAGAAATGGGCATACCCTTTGCGGTTAGCGTAATTAACACAAAATACGTTGCCCACCAAGTAACCGCTTTCGTGGAGATTGCCATTGAACTTGGGGCACGCAGCTTCCACTTGGCATCGCTGATTCCCCAACCAATAGACATAGCAAACCAGCTTCATATTTTGGGACCGCTGGAGTCTTCGCCACAGGAAAAAGAAAAACAGCTCGAAGAAATCTACGAATTAAACCAGCGGGTGCAGG
Source organism: Bathyarchaeia archaeon (assembly GCA_046706605.1). Classification (GTDB taxonomy): domain Archaea; phylum Thermoproteota; class Bathyarchaeia; order Bathyarchaeales; family Bathycorpusculaceae; genus Bathycorpusculum. The sequence continues at coordinate 472 of JBJKPJ010000039.1, forward strand.
ACAAAATCTTGATTGTGCCATACGAAATGTTCAACAACCGCCTGCTCAAAACCAAAGAACCCACCCGCGAACTTCGCAGCACCTGCAGCATGTGCGACAACCTCTACAAAAACGAGTGGCTGGAAATCTTAGATGACGGAAAAGCCTACGCATGCGCCCCACTCAACTTGGAATTTGGCGACATAAGAACCGACAGCATCGAACAAATCATGGTACGCATGCGCATCTCAGAGCGGCTAAAGTGGCTATCTAACCGAGCAAATTTGAAAGGCAAATGCGGCATCTGCGATTACCAAACGGTTTGCGGCGGCTGCCGAGCACGTGCCTTCATTTACACTAAAGACCCCCACAACCAAGACCCTGCGTGCGTGTACCGACCAAAAATGGTGACTAAAACATGACAGAAACCACACTTCAGAACTCTTTAGATTCTCTAAGAAACCAAGCGTTAGAGCTGGGAGCAACTGACGCAAAAATAATCCCTGTCAGCAGTATTGTAGTCGAAGACAGAGTTGTGCTAAAATGCAAACTCGGCTGCGAAAAATATGGAAAAACCCTTGCCTGTCCGCCTCATTCCCCAACGCCTGAGCAGTTTAGAAAAATCGTCAACGAATATCACTACGCCATGTTTATGAAGTTCAAGTCCAAAGCGTCAGGCAACAGTGAACTAATAAAGTACCTTGCAAAGACAGATGATCCTGATTGTCCTCCAGAGATGAAAAAAAAAGTTGAAGCCTTCTGGTCAACTTGGAAAACGGACGCAAAAAACCTGCTTGACACCGTTTTAAAGCTGGAAAAAGCAGCTGCCAAAGAGGGCTTCCTTCTTGCGGCGGGTTTTATTTCTGGCTCGTGTAACTTATGTGAGAAATGCAACGTAGACAAAGGTATCTGCGTTAACCCCGCCACACGACGGTTCTCGGAAGAGGGTGTAGGCGTCAATGTTAAAGCCACAGCGGAAAAGGCAGGCGTCAAATTTACTTTGCCCTTTGACAAAAACCCCGAAACCTTTGCTTTGCTCTTAATCGATTAACCAGATGGCAGGAAACACCATGGAGATAGACACAAAAATCAAGGGCATAACTGCCCAAATAAAAGATAGCATTCTCGTAATCCAATCTGAAACGCCTCTGCGAATGCTCAGCGCCGCCGTCTATAACGGAGGACTAAAAGAAGCAAACGCGCTCGTTAACATTCAGGTGCCGATGGGTTGTGGCGAAAACCAAAGCGACGTGCACTGGAGCCCAGAAGAATTCATAATTGAGCAACTCCAAAAACTGCAGCTTCCCAAAGACAAAACAGTTGGCTTAATGACTGCCGCCAACGTCCACAACGTCTCAGTATCTAGCGAAAAATTTGATGAAACAACGCTAACTGTCTTGGCTACTGCCGGTGCCACAGTGGCGGTTGCGGCGGGGGAGCCGGCTGCCTCCAAAAGCGGCTTTACGCCTGGAACAATCAATATTGTTGTGCTTGTGGATGGCAATATGACTGAAAGCTGCATGGTGGATGCAGTTAAAACCATCACTGAAGCCAAAACCGTTGCTCTACGGGAACTGGACATCCGCAGCCGTTTTTCAGGAGACATCGCCACAGGCACCTTAACTGACAGCGTGGCTGTTGGATGCACCAAAAAAGGTGCGCCAATCCAATTCGCTGGCACCTTCACCTTACTTGGAGAACTGATAGGCAAATGTGTACGCAACTCAGTAAAGGAAGCTATGCATAAACAAGAAGGGCTCACAACCAACAGACCTCTGCTGGAAAGGTTAGCAGAACGCAGCATCACATCTGAAATTATCATTTCCTTGTTTGACAGCCAAAAGGGTGCAGTTAGGTGCCAAAACATTTCTGAGCTCAAAAGACGTTTGGAGTTAGCTCTATGTGATCAGAAGATTGCAGCTTTGGTTTTGGCAGGTCTTCGTCTCGACGATGATGTATCAAGGAATATGATTCCTACGGGTAGCGTTGATGAAGTGGATGAAGCTGCGTTTGCGGAAATTACGCAAAATATACTACGAAATTTGCCTGAACAAATTCTTCAAAAAAGGGATATTTTCAAAAAAGCCAGAATTGGTCCATGTACGATGCAGGTCTTTTTGGCGCTTCTTGATTATTTATGTAAATAAGCAAATGGGAACAGTTTGAGAAATAAAAAAGGGAAAAGTTGGTGGAAAACCAACATTTCTTAACTTGTTGCGAATGTTGAGTCAGGAATTGTTGGGTTTATCATTATGTTGAACAAGACAATACCTTGTCCTTGGGCATCCGTGTATGAGTAGGTGGAACTTACTCCATCCCAGTGTCCAGGGGTGAGTGCATCAACGTAAAGTGACCATTCATTTCCCCAGAACGGCCAGTCAGTCATAAAGTTGCTTGCTGTCCATGTAGCACCATTGTCTGTACTAACCCAAGATTGTTCTGCAGTGGAGTTCATAATGTAGCTGTAGCCTGGCAAGTCAACACGGACGGTTGGAGCAGTGTGCACATTAATGCCTTGCCATTCATATGTTGTTGTTTGTCCAGTGGTATCTGTTATGTTAGCGCTAAAAGATAATGATGTTGCATTTGCAGGGCTCACTGTGGGCGCGGGAGTTGCCGTGGGGCTTGTTCCGCTGCTGCCTCCGTTGTTGTAGAGTAGGTACGCTGCTGCGCCGGCGACGATAATGATCACGATTACGACCGCAACAATAATATATGTTGTTTGTTTGTTCATGAAATCACCGAATATCTGACTCTCTTTTTAGTATATAGTCAATATAAGCTTTTCCAAGGCTCAATTATCTGATTAAGACCACAGAAAGTCGGCTTTTTCAAGATCCTAAAATGTGCTTGGGTGGAAAAAAATCTGACGCATATTACCTGCTAAAATTTTGTTTTCAGAAATGAATAAAGATAAAAAAAGGTCATGAAAACCAGCTTTAGCGTTCAATCGAGATTTTACTAACCCCATCTTCCTTCTCAAGGGTAATCACGTGGTCAGCTTTTCCTGCGAAAGCTTCACTGTGCGTAACCGCAATGATTTGCTCGATTGCCTTAAAACGGCTAATGGCATCTGCCAACCGCTCAATGCTACCATCCTCGCTGCCCAAGTTTTCTGTGGGTTCATCAAGCATAAACATGCTTAAGCAATGTCCAGTTCGAGACTGCACAATCAGTTGCCCCAAACCCAAACGGTAAGCAAACGCAAGTAACGTTCGTTCGCCGCCAGACAGGTTACTGACTTCACGGTTACTTCCCGTTTCGCTCTTTACGAAAGGCGTGTAAGACTCAGCAATATCTACATTAAGCATCGGCGTTTCTCCGCCAACTAAGTTGTCAAGCACCTGTTGCACAAAATTCCGCAGCACTTTGACAAATTCACTTCTAAGTTTAGGCTGAATGCTTCGGTAGGCATCGCGGATTGCACTCAGCAGCTCCACGGTTTTGCGGATTTTTTCCATCCGCTCAATTTTTGCCTGCGCTTGGTTAATACGTTCTTTTATGTCATCTAAGCGTACAGCTAAATCTTTTTTGCGGTTCTCATTTGTACGCAGATCCGCCTGAAGCGCATAGCACTGCCGTAGCGCTTGGTCTTTTTTGTCTTTAGCAACGTCAAGTTCCGACAAATCAAATTTCCCAATTTCAAACAAAACCGCTTTAAGCTCACTTCGCTGCTCAACTCCAAGCCGCTGCTGAGCTTCAACTTCGCTATTTAACGTCTTGAGGTTGTTTTCTTCCTCCAAAATCCGCGCCTTCAAATCCGAGCTGCGTGTTAAGCAGTTCTGTAAATCTCTGTAGGCTTCAGTGGCGACGGTTTTGGTTTTCTGTAAGCTGGCAACCTGCAGCCGCAGTTGGTTTATGGTTTTTTCCCGCTGCATGTTTTCCAGTTGAATACGCTGCATCAAATCGGCTTTGTACTCGCCTGTTAAAGGCTGCACGCATAGGGGGCATTTACTTTCTTGCATTAAGGAAACTGCCCGTTTTTGGTCCTGTTGCATACTTCGTGCTGTGGCTTCTTGTTCAGCTCGCATGGTGGTGATTTTTTCATCAAAACCAGCTAAAAGCGACGCCAACACCTCCACAGGTTGATCTGGAGGTAACCCCGTTTGCTCTAGTTTTCCCATGCAAGTTTTGATCTGGGATTCAAAGGAGGCTTGCCGCTGCAACATGCCAGCGACGAGGGTTTTTTTGTCTTCAATCCTTTGGGTAAAGGAAGCCAGCGTTTTGCCTGCGTTAACTATGTCTGCGTTTAGTTTTGCTTCTCCGCGTTTGAGTTCTTCCATGGCAAGTTTTTTCTCTTCTAGGCGCTTTAGCCTCAGGTCTGCTTCTTCAAGCACCCGCTTAGCAACAGTCAACTTTTGATTGGAATCCTCAAGCTCCATCTCCAGCAACGTAAACTCTTCACTTGCACGATTGTACTCGTTGCTCAGACCTTCTATGCGGTTTACGTCGGGGTCTTTTTCGTAAATTCGCCTCTCCGTTTCGTAGTCGCGCTGATACTGGACAATGTTACTCCATGCGGTTTCATAATCGGAAAGGCCAAAGAGTTCATCAAGCCGTTTTTGCCTGTCCCTCGGTGTAGCATCCAGCAGTTCTTTTAGGTGCTCTTGCCTAAACCAGACTATTTCGCGGTAAAGGTCCCTATCTAAGCCTGTGATAGCTTTGAACTGTTCCGCGATGGCTTCATTTTTTATGCTTGCAATGAGTTTTTCATCCTCGTAGAGCCGAAGCTGCTCAAAGTCTTGGTTTATGCTTTTTCCCTTTCGTTTTAGCCCACGAATAAGCTTGTAGGTGTAGCCGTTGTGGGTAAACTGAACCGTGACTTTGCCGCTGTCTGCGCCTTCACGCAACAGGTATTCAAAACTTCTGCCAATTGAATCGCCAAACAAAGCAAAATCCACTGCGTACAACACGCTGGATTTGCCGCAACCCAACCCACCGACAAGGCAGTTAAAGCCGCGTGTGAAGGGCACTGTGGATTTAGTGTGACTTCGGATGTTTTCCAGCTGGACAATTTCGATCCTCATTTTGCCAGCTCCTCGATGACTTGTTTTATTTTTCCGTCTTGTTTTTTGGTCAAGGGCTCAATTAAACCCAAAGCGCTATTGGCGATTTTTTCTGCTTCTTCGCGCCCATAGCGTTCCATGAAGATTTGCAGAAAATACTCGTACGCTTTGGTTTTGAGGTCTTTAAATCCGCTTTCAAAAATTGAACGCACAACTTCATCGGAAACCGCACTTTCTTTAAGCAACACCATTGGGTGGACCAGCAGGGCTTTTTGACTGACTCCACAGATTTTGGCGATATCGATTTCGGTGCGGGAAGCTTCCGCTGGCAAGGTTCCCTTAAGCACAGGAATGATGACCGCACCTTCTTCGTCTGCTTCTTTGACTATTTGGGTTGCTAACTCCGTGATTTTAGCCGCAGACATGCCAGAATAATCCTGTTCGCAGATGACAAAACGGCGTGGAGAAATTAACTCCACCAGTTCAGGATTAACTACCCCTTGCTCGTCTACTTTAACGTGGAAGAAGCCTTTGGGGATTTTTGCTTCGTCGTAGCTAACGGTTTCGGTGCAGCCACTATAGATCAATATGCCATCCTTAAATTTGCCCACAAACCGTTCATGCACATGTCCAGCAGCATAATAGCAAAATCCGCCAGGCAACAAATCAGGCGAAATTTCTGCCTCAATATAGGGTGGTTTGGCACCCTCCAGATCCAGCGCCCCGTGGAAAACAAAAATGTTCGCCAATCCCTCTTTTGGCGTTGGTGGGTTGTCAGCCAGAAATTTTGGAAGCGCCTCTCTGGTTTTGTAGCGGTTGTGGTAGTTTGGGATGCCATACACGTAGCAGCAGTCAGGTAAAGTCCAGCATGCATCGTGGTGGCGTGGCAGATGGGTGATTAACCCTGCGCTGTCAAGCGGATAAAGGATAGTGCTTGTAATGGTGTTTGGAGCCGAATCATGCGAGCCATCCACCGTCAAAACAGGGATGCGCACATCTTTTAGCCGCTTGAAACTGCGAATCGTGTTTTCCAAGGTGTGATTGCTTGGTCTGGCTTGATGGAATAGGTCACCTGCGATTATCATAAAATCAGGTTTTAACTCAATTGCCCTATCCACGAGTTCGCTAAAAGCGTTATCAAAATCTTGCCTCCGCTGCTCTAACCCATATTGGGCGTAACCTAAATGCAGGTCTGAGACATGGATAAAGCTAAACGGCTTCAAATGGCAAACTCCCAGAGTTCCCTTAGCTGGTTGTATGGATCTGCTTATTTTAAAGTGTTTACTAAAATTACTTGGGAATATTGTACATACTTTTGGCGTAAAAATATAAGATACATCTACATTTAATCTGAAAAGGCGCCGACACTCATGAAATGCCAAATTTGCGGTGCAGAAACCATGATGCCGTTCCGCTGCCCATTCTGCGGCGGACAATTCTGCAGCCAACATCGGCTACCAGAAAACCACAACTGCCCAGCCATCAGCAGAGCCCGCAGGCAAGCCAAAGAAGAAGTCATAACACAGCAGGGCTACAACACATATAACTACAGCTACATGCATGGCCAAATACCCTACAAGAGGCAGTACCGCGTCCACTGGAGCTACAAAGAGGTCAGACATATCGGTATAGCGACGGCGCTGGTGATCCTTATCGGCATATCCATAGGATTATATGGTAACTTCTTTGGCGGCTTTTATCCTGAATGGACATGGGACATGATGATTGTTTTTGCCATTTTTATGACAGCCTCTTTTCTTGTTCATGAAATCGCCCACAAGATTATGGCACAGAAAGCAGGCATGTGGGCTGAATTCCGTTTAACCACATGGGGTGCAGTGCTGACACTCATTTCGGTCTTTATCCCCTTCAAGATGATTTCGCCAGGTGCAATGATGATTGGTGGAAATGCTCCATCCGGAAGCGATATGATGAAGATTTCAATCGCTGGCGTAATCACAAACATGATTTTTGCCTCAGTGTTTCTAGGAGTGGGATTTATGGCAATTCCGAATCCATATGTTTGGGTACTTTGGTTTTCCGCTTACATCAGCGCATTTATGGCGCTCTTTAACCTCTTACCCTTCGGCATACTGGACGGCTACAAAATATTTAGTATAAACAAGGCGGTTTGGGCTGCAGCCTTTGTTCCAAGCATAATTCTCACAGTCTTGACATATTGGCTGCTATTTGGTTTCTAAAAAGCCTATTTACCCTATTGCCCCGTTCGAAGAGCAGGTAATGGTTGACGGTGTAGTTCTATGCGCCACCCATTCCCGCCGTGGTGTAGCTGCGTTCTCAGCCTGTCTGCTATCACTCCATAATTGCCTTGCCCACATCGTCATGGTACCCAACCAGGATAATCTGTATTCTTTCATTGAGTTCACCTCGTTGGTTTAGAGAATTTGGAATTTAAAATGTTTGTTTGAAAACAGATGGTTATTCTGAAAAATAAAAATTTAGATGAGTTCGATGGTGACGTGCACTTCTTCAGGTACACGGATGCGCATGATGCGGCGCATGACACGCTCTTCGCTGTCTATATCGATGAGGCGTTTGTGGATGCGCATTTCCCACCTGTCCCATGTGGCTGTACCTTCGCCCGAGGGACCTTTAAGGACCGGAACACGTAAGCGTTTGGTCGGCAACGGAACTGGACCGTTCATTTTTACGCCTGTTTTCTGGGCGATGCTGCGTAATTCTCCACATACCTCTTCTAGTTTCTCGTAATCGGTGCTTGTAAGGCGTATTCGTGCTTTTCTGACCATGCTTAAATGTCAAATCCTTTTTGTTGCAACCCATAGACACAATAGCCAAACATAAAAAGCTTTTGACGCACAACCCCAAAGGCAAAAGCAAAAACCCAACATTAAGGGTTTGACCTCTCACTGATTTTCGCTATAGTTTTGAACAAATGAGGAAAAGTTGGGTGTTCTGTTTTTTACAGTCCCATTTTTAGTCGTCGGTAAGTAGTGTAATCCACGTATTGTATATGGGGATTTTCAGCTTGGCTTTTAACGGTGATTTTTTGGTGTTTGCGTTTGTCCAGCAGTTGACTTGTTGTTCTAAGCAAATATGCGTCGCTTCCTGCACCTGAACCGTAGCTGGCTACCAAAATGCTTTCATCAGGTTTAGCTACATCCAGTACCGCGGCTAAACCCACCAGCGAAGCGCCTGAGTAGGTGTTGCCAAACTTTGTTATTTGGATTGACGGCAGATACTGTTCGTCTTTGAAGCCAAGTTCTTTGGCGATACGCACGGGGAACTGTGGGTTAGGCTGATGAGGTACAAAGTAGGTGATGTCTGATGCATTAAGGTTTAGGCGTTCCATGAGTTTGCAGGCGGCTTTTCGGACGTGCTTAAAGTAAGCAGGGTCACCTGTGAATCTGCCGCCGTGCATGGGGAATGATTCGCCATCTCGGCGCCAAAAATCAGGCGTATCCGAAGTGCAAGAATACCACCCTTCAACTTCTGCAATAACATCTTTTTTACCAAAAACATATGCAGCGCCGCCGTAACCAACAAACGTATCCAGTTCGCCGCCGGGGCAGCCGCGAGGTGCCGCCTGCGAGTTGTCAGCGCCAATGACCATAGCGTAGTTTATGCCTGAACGCGGATAACTAACCAGCGCCGAGGCATCTTTGAACATACTTGTGCCCGCTTTGCAAGCAAATTCTGTGTCAATTGCATCCACACCCTGTAAATCTCCGTCTTCTTCACCGAGCTGTAAAACCTGCGCGACTTTGGATGCGATGGGTTTAACAGCGTAGGGGTTGGATTCTGAGCCCACGTATACTTTGCCGACCCATTTGCTGTCCAGCGCTGAGTGGATAAGAGCAAGTTTTCCTGCTTCAACAGCCGCGGTAATGGAGTCTTCATCAAGGTATGGTACGGCGCGTTCGAGTCCTTCTTCTTTTATGCGAAACCGTGAAGTGTAAGCGCCATAGCCCACTATGCCTGGCAAGTCATATTCTTTGGTGGGTTGAATTACTTTGTATTCACTGTGGGGGTAGTACTCGTCGGCCAATGTGAAGGCTAACGAAATTGTAGGTATTACGTCGCTTTTGCCCACGCTGTGGCGTCTGCGGAAACGGGGAACCACTTCCCTGCCCTCCAAGCTTGCTAAATCAACATTTTCCCCGCCGCAAAGCATAAGGTCAGTTAATCTTGCAGGGACACGGATTTTGCCGCCATGGAAAGACACTATGCCGTAAACGAAGTTGCCCAATTTTGAGAACTTGTTTGTGGGCTCCGTGATAAGAGTACAGAGTTCTAATGTGCCTTTGTCGTAGAACAAATCTATGCTGGCCATTTTTCCATAGCTTTTTCTGCCGCAGTTGCTGCAGTAGTCACGTACCTCAAAGTATTCTTTTCCGCAACATCGGCATCGGCAGGCTTTTAAGCGGTCACCAAGGTAAGAAACCCGTCGCTCTATCGGCTCACTACTCAACTAGTTTTCCCTCCCAAAATGGACATGTATGCTTTAGTTCCGAAGCCCTCAAACTCCAGGACACCGCCATACTTAGGTGTGTCCTCTTCAGTGGTGACTTGTCTTTCCTCTGCTTCGCCTCGGAGTTGACGATAAATTTCGTAAATCTGCGCTCCGCCAGTGGCACCCAAGGGGTTGCCGTTTGCTTTTAAGCCGCCATCGGTGTTGACATAGACTTTTTTGCCACCCAGCTCATAGCAGTTTAAGCCTCTCTGACAGCCTTCGTTAATACCCATCCAAGCCGTTCCAGGTAGGCAAAAACCCAAGTCTTCCATCGAGACCATCTCCATCACGGTGGATTGGTCGTTAACTTCGATAACCTGCAAATCAGAAGCTGCCACTTTAGCAGTTTGAGATGCTTTTTTCATGGCAAGCTCCGCAGCTACAAAATGAGACAGGTCCTCTCGAGCTGGGTAATTGAGGTAATCTGTGGCCGAACCCACACTTAAAACGTAGATGGGACGGTCATTTTTCTTCGCGGCAGTTGTCTCGTTGGTTAAAATCAAAGCGGAGGCGCCATCCGAGATGGGTGCAAAATCGAAAAGTCCCAAAGGTTTATGCGCTGCTTTTCTTGCGCTTAGGACTTGTTCGATGGTGATTTTTCTTTGGTACTGCGCGTACTTGTTTTTGGTTGCGTTGGTGTGGTTTTTAACAGTAATCTCAGCCAGCGCTCGGTTGAGGGCATCAAGTTTTTCGCCTGTTATGTGGTACTTTTTGATGTACGCTCGTAGCATAAGTTCATGATTGGATTCAGGGGTGCAACCTGCAAAATAGCTCCAAGGGTCTTCCAGAAGCATGAGGTCGTCGCGGATTTTGTCCCAGCGGTCTGTCATTTTTTCTATGCCGCCCACCAGCACAGTATTATATATGCCTGCTTGAATGGCATGGCATGCTGTCATTAGAGCGGCGCTAAAGCTGCGGGTGACTTCCATGGGCACATGGAGCTCTGTTAATTCGGACAGGAATCCCTCTTCGAGGCCTAGTTTGTTGGTGATAGGTAAAAAGCAGTCGGACATGTAGCATGCTTCTAAATCTTTTCGTTCGATTCCGCATTCGTTTGAAGCGGCAAGCCATGCTTCTTCGATTAGTTTTTCAGGTTCTTTGCCGTAGTGCTCTCCAAACTTTGTGCGGCCAACAGCAACGATGGCTGGGCAATTTTGCATATTATTGTCCCCTAGTCGGTAGCATTAAAAGTTTTTCAAAATCCCTATTAAGTGTTTGCTAATTAACACGCAAATACCAGCAAACCAAACCAAAACAGAAGCTAATTGGGTTGTCAGAAGCCATTGTTGACTTCATTTTGAACTATCAAAGACTTTGTTTTTTCCACAAGTTCCTGCAGTTTTTGGCTCCACTCCACAGGATAGATAGCCGCGTTAGTTAGTGCCTTGTACTTTTCGGGGAGCTTGGAGAGGTTTGATGCTGCGTTTGCGCGGATTTGGTCAAGCAATGGCAACTCATACGTCAGTTTGCCTTCCTCCATGACTTTAAGGAGCAACGGCTCGCCATCAATATCCTCGTCAGCAAGAGCAATGAGGTCTTTTTTGAAGACACCATCTTGATTTTTGAGGCGGTAAACCTGTTTTCTGCCAGGCAGGGTGAGCTTGCCTTTACTTAACTTCATAATCGGCGTGAAGGTTCCATCCTTGTTTTGGGTCTCACATAACTTGTAAATGACGTCAAGGTAAGGTCGGTCAGAAGAGGTGCCCATTTTTGTACCAACTCCAAAGGCGTCAATCCTTGCCCCCTCGTTGTAGAGTTGCTCAATTTTAAACTCATCCAAGTCGCCACTGGCAAACACCTTAACATAACTCAAACCATGGTCATCAAGGATTTTGCGCACTTGCTTGCTGGTTTCCGCCAAATTGCCGCTGTCCAACCGCACCCCGCCAAGCCTAAAGCCTTCTGCCTCCAGCTCTTTTGCGACAACCACAGCTTTTTCAGTGCCTGCAAGATCATCATAGGTATCGACGAGCAGGGTGGATTTGTCGGGAAATGTTTTGGAGAACGCTCGGAACGCGTCGATTTCTTTGTGATAGGACATGATAAAAGAGTGCGCCATAGTTCCAAACACTGGAATATTGTACGCCATACCTGCCAACACATTGCTGGTTCCTTGGCATCCAGCGATGTAGCTGGCCCGCGCCACCTTCAGCCCAGCATCAATACCGGGCTCGCGGCGTAACCCAAATTCGATGACGGATTTGCCTTTAGCGGCGTGGATTACGCGAGAAGTTTTTGTGCCTATCATAGTTTGCAGGTTTATGGTATTTAAAAGGAAGGTTTCCACGATTTGCGCTTCAATAATGGGGGCGGTTACACGCATTAAAGGCTCATTGGGAAAGGTCAGGCTGCCTTCGGGAACAGCCCAAACCTCACCTGTGAACTTGAAACCTGCAAGGTAATCCAAAAAATCTTGCTTAAACCCTTGCTTTTTCAGGTACAAGAGCTGCTCTTTTGTGAATTTTATGGATTGCAGATACAAGAGGGCCTGTTCGAGCCCGGCGAAAAGGAGGTAGGAACGGTTTTCTGGCAACCGCCGAATGAAGAGGTCAAAGGTAGCGGGTTCAAAGTTTTGGTTGTCAAAGTAGCTTGCGCACATAGTTAATTCGTAGTAGTCGGTGAAGAGACTCATGTTTTCTGTGTTTAGGCAGGCAAGAAAATCTTTCATGGAATATATTGTCGGCGCTGTTGATTTAATTCTTTTTGGCACATGGGCGACTTCATTTTCACTCACCCCTCCCCTACGCAAACCACACTAATATTCGATTTTTTTAAATATACCCCAACATACATCATCGTGGAAGCGTGAAGCCTATGTCTGAATCCACTGACACCCAACCTCAAGAAGAATCCATACTTGAAGCAAACAAGAAAAAATACGAGTTCATAGAAGACCTACCAGGGGTGGGTCCAGCAACAGCCGCCAAACTCCGCGAACTCGGCTATCACACCGTGGAATCATTAGCCATGGCAACCAGTCGGGAACTGGACCCTGTCGGAGTCAGCGAGAAAAAAGCCTTTCAAATAATCGAAGCCGCCCGTTCATCTATCGGCATTGCTTTTATCCGAGCTGACGAACTCTACAAAATGCGCCAAACAGTTCTCCGCCTAACCACAGGTAGCAAAGCTCTCGACAAAATTGTCGCTGGCGGCTTGGAAACCCAAACAATTACTGAGTTTTACGGCGAATATGGTTGCGGTAAAAGCCAAATGTGCCATCAACTATGCATAAATGTGCAGTTGCCTCCAGAACGGGGTGGACTTAACGGGGCTGCCCTTTACGTGGATACTGAGAACACGTTTAGGCTGGAACGCATTGTGCAGATGGCAAAATTTGTAGGTCTAGACCCCGCGGATGCGGTTAAAAAAATCATTTACGCAGAAGCTTATACCTCTGACCACCAGATGTTTCTGCTGGAAAACGCCGACGAAATCATCAAGGCAAACAATATCCGACTAATCATAATTGACTCATTAACCGCACATTTCCGAAGCGAATACGTGGGCAGAGAAATGCTTGCTTCCCGCCAACAGAAACTCAACAAACACATGCACAAACTCATCGGTTTAGCCCGTGCATTTAACGCTGTTGCGGTGGTCACCAATCAGGTTATGGCTAAACCTGACCAGTTCTTTGGCGACGCAATTCACCCCATCGGCGGAAACATTGTAGGTCACACCAGCCACACCCGCATTTACCTGCGCCGCGCTTCGCATGGTCCCATCCGCATTGCTAGGTTAGTTTCAAGTCCATATTTGCCTGAAGGCGAGGAAATCCTTAAAGTCACCGAGAACGGAATAGAGGATGTCTCTGAAGAAGAGAAAGCAACTAAATCTCGTGGACGCTAAACTATGCCTATATCCCAAGCTTTAGTCACTAGATACTTCCAGCTCATCACCAACAGGCAGTTCACAGAAGCTAAACGTGAGCTGGAACGAGTTAAACAGAAAATGCAGAAAACCGAGTGGAACAGAGGATACTTCCGTGCCCTCTATGGCATGTACCTTACACGGAAGAACAACTCTGGCGAAGACTATGCGTTTTTTTCCAGAATCGACATAACTGACAAAGTCGCATTAAACAACTACCGGAAAGAATTCCTTACCCACATGGGCAACGGACTCCACGGCGACTTTGACCGCGGCTATTTCTCAGCTTGGGCAGACTGCATGCGCATTTTAAGCCGCATCGAAATCCCTGCTACACAGAACGGCAACGGGAAGAATGCAAGCGCAGAAAAAATTGAAACCCTCAGAAGTGACAAAAGCCAAGCTACCATTGCGAATTTTCTGAAAAAATCAGAAACAAAGCAATAAGGAACTTGAGACATTGCCAAGCATTACTTGGAAGATTGAGTAGAAGAACACAAAAAAGGCTATCCAAGCAAAGAAGTACATGCCGATGGCGGTGCTTAGGATTTTTGATTGTTTCTCGATTTTGTCTTTGTAGATTGGTCGCAGTACATAATACGAGATGAAGTAGATGAGTATGGCAACGGTGATGCTATTTACAAAAGTGGTAAAGTCATTTGGGTTTCCAAAAAGGGCAGCCAGCGCCCCGCTTATTATTCCTGCAACGATACCTAAAGAGCATCTTACCCAGTAAAGCTGAACGGTGGGGGTCATGTTAATCTGAATCCTTGAAACTATATTTTTTGTTCTTACTTAAAAAAGATGCCTAAGTATTAATCATTTCTCCCAACCCAGCACGGATTTTGCGAAAATGGTTATTTTATAGTCCTACACTATATCCCCTTAAACGGTGTAGGGCTTGCGAAAAAAAGAGTTCTCCAGCTTTGATATTGCCGCAGCAATCAAAGAACTACACGCCACAGTAGCCAACTCCCGAGTGAACAACATCTACCAAACCAGCGAAAAAACCCTGATTTTCAAACTTCACAAAACCGACATGTCCCAAATCCGCCTCGTCATAGAAGCTGGCAGACGGATTCATCTCACCAGCTACGCTGAAGAAAACCCCGTTGAACCCCCCGTGTTTTGCATGACCATGCGAAAGTACCTGCGGGATTCTTGGCTACGCAAAGTTGAACAGGTCGAGTTTGAACGAATTGCAACCCTTTATTTTGACACAAAAACAGGTGTCCTCAAGTTGGTGGTGGAGTTTTTTGGCGACGGCAACTTTATCCTCATCAACGAAAGAGACGTAATTATCCACGCTCTTGAATTCAAGAGGATGCGCGATCGCGACATTCTTCACAACAGGGTTTTGATTTTGCCGCCGCATATTGGAAAAAACCCCTTCAAAGTCACCCAACCTGAATTGCAGGAGATGCTCAAAAACGGGGATGACATGGAGGTTGTGCGTTTGTTGGCGAGGTCTCTGGGCATCGGTGGTGTCTACGCGGAAGAGCTCCTTTTGAGAGCAAACATAAAGAAGACTAAACCCAGCAAAGACCTATCCGAAGCGGATGCTGTGGCGGTTTTTGGGGCGCTTCAAACGCTTCTTACTCCCGTTTTAGAGGGCAAGTTTGAGCCCAGCATAATCTTAGGTGAAGAAGGCAGCTACGTCGATGTGGTTCCTTTTAAACTTAAACGCTATGAAATCGCAAAAACGCAGGCTTATGAGAGTTTCAATGCGGCGCTTGACGAGTTCTTTTTGCATGTCACTGCAATCGAGAAGGCTGCGGGAACAATTGAAGTGGACAAGCTTGAGGCAGAAGTTAAACGCCTAAAACGAATCGTGGACGAACAAGAAAAATCCATCTTTGAAGACGAAAAACGCGCACAGCGGGACAAGCAAATCGGCGACACCATCTATGCCCATTTCCAAGAACTCCAAGCCTTCCAAGAACAACTGCTTAAAGCCAACCAGCAGGGATACGAATGGAACGCCATCGTCGCGCAGGTTATGGTAGCCAAAAAAGCAGGCAAAGCTCCCATGACGTATGTGGAGG
>JBJKPJ010000040.1:0-4754 GCA_046706605.1 Bathyarchaeia archaeon
GTGCGTAAACGCATAAAAACCCTAACTGACGAAGGAATCATCCGCAAATTCACCGTCAAAATCGCCGTCGCCGAAGGCGCCCAAGCCATCACGCTCCTTGCCACCAACCCCTCTTGCCCTACGCAGGAGGTCAGCAAAAAAATCCAGCAAATCCCAAACGTAGAAACCATCTACGAAGTCACAGGCGAATATGACATCATCGCCGTCATCACAGGCCTAAACGTTACTGAAGTCAACGAGTGTATAGAGAAAATCCGCCGCGTCGAAGGCATCATGAAAACCAACACCATGATAGTGCTACGAAGCCTCTAAGGTACCACCGTAACACAAGTAACCTTTATCCCATTAGCTTTAAGCAGTGCAGCCGTCACACCATTCCCCGCCCTGAATTTCTCGGTAAATGTTCCGTCAAAGATTTTGCCATAGCCACAGGACGGACTTTTCTCAATAAGCAACGCTTCTTTGGCGTCAACGGACTGGGCGATTTCCAGCGTTCTCTGCGCACCCTGCAGAAACTGGGCTGTAACATCCACGCCCGCCATGTTGACAACCCGCGCTTTACCAGCCAACACATCCGCGCCATCGCCACCCACAATCTCCGAAGGCACCCGCGGCACACCCAAGCCACCCAACACTTCGGGGCAAACCGGAAACAGCCCACCCGCTTTAAATTCTTCGAGCAAGCGGGGGTTGAGCCAGTTTTTACCTTCAAAACTACAATTGACACCAAGTAGACAAGTACTGATAAGGTTCATAACAAAAACAAAACTGACAATCAACATAAGAACTTTTGCAACGAACACATTAACATGTTGAAAACCAGTATTTTGGACAAAAACGTATTGGGCGGTTAGATATGGATTTTGGATCTGTATTTTGGGTAATCAAAGCTTATTTGGCTATTGCACTGATGTGTATGTGGGTTTACCGATGAGTTCAAAAAGAAATAGAAAAAAGCGCAGTAAGGGTTTAGTTATTCTGCTTTTGCCAGCGCTTATTGTGATTGGATTCATCGGCTGGTGTATGTATATCTTGGAGCAACATGGCAGACGCCGAACAATCCAGCCTCAACACAATCATAAAGCAAAAGACACGGTTACTCTGATGCCGATCTTTGAAGACCAACAACAGGTTGAAGCAGATCACAACCACCAGTAAATGGCGCACTGACAAATTTTGGTTGCACGCTTGTAGTTACCTTGACACAACCACAACGGCAAATATAGTTGGCAGACAATTTTTAGAATGTGAAAATAGCCATCCAAGAGGTACACCCAAGCTTGGCGGATTAGCCGCTAACCGAAAAGTAAGCTGCTTGCCCTTCAAGGGAAAAGGGAACCACTTTTTGGTTTACTTTTGGGATTAGCCGAGGGCGGTTCGCCAAGCCTACTTTTAATCACCTGAAGCATTGTGGGTTTTAGCCGTTTTTTTAGTTATTCTTTATTAGGCGATACATGCATGATTTGTCCGTGAACCTGTTTGAGCTACAAAAACCACATGCATCCCAAAGTTAGCAAAGCAGAAATCGAAGTCTTCAAAGCCCTCAGCACCGAAGGATTAACCAGCGGGATGGTAACCCAAAAACCCATCATCCTAAAGGCCACCATCCCAGATTTTTGCTGGACTGAGAAACGTAAAATTATCTACCTTGACGGCATCCCCGTTCACAATGGCGACAAACAAACCCAACGCGATCAAGAAATAACGGATCTGCTCGAAGCACAGGGTTGGGATGTTCTGCGCATACCCTACGAACCACCCCTAACCAAAGAATGCCTACAGGAAATCATGGCAACCATCAAACGGTTCCTAAACATAGACCAGGAAGAAAACAAATAACCGCCGTGTTTTTGTTTTAACGCTGAATTTTTCTGGCTGCAAAGCAAGTTAAGATGCGTACAATAGAGTTTTTAAGCGCAGAAAAAGGAGTAGTGAATTTTATAAATGAAATGAAACATATTGTTTTCCCCCAACGAAGCTTCAAAAAAGAAAAAGGAGGTTTCTGTTTTATGGACTTGGAACAAGGCAAAATAACGAAAATACACGATTTCCAGATGAATTTTGACTTCATGAAAAACCGTTTGAATGCCCTAAAAGAGAAATATCCATCAGGTGTCATCATACCAGTTAAGGGAAATGATTTTTCCAGTCCAGCTTTTTCCCAAATAATCAAAGAACTAAACAAGTGTGATTACCTCAAAAAAGTTTACATTGCATTCTCGGGTGAACCAGAAGAACACGCTAAAGCCCACCAAGTCTTAACCACTCTGGAAACTCCACACGAGCTTTTGTGGTGCAATAAACCTCAAGTGCAGGAAATATTACAGCACCTTAAAAAAAGAGGACTCGATGTAATAACAAACTGCAAGGGAAAAGGCAGAGACGTTTGGATTGCAATAGGGATTGCTTCTCTTGAACTTCATGCCCTAGCAATACATGATGCGGACATTATTACTTACTCCAACATGATTCCCACGAAACTTCTCTTCAGCATTGTTGAACCCAGCCTTGACTTTTGGTTTTGCAAAGGATACTACGCTAGGGTCAACTTGGAAAACCGAAGAATGTATGGGAGAATTTACAGGCTTTTCATTAATCCAGTTTTGGACGCACTGCAGGAAAAAATGTCTTACAGCTCATCGTTTATTCGGTACTTGCAGTCCTTTAGGTATCCTCTTTCAGGAGAAGTCGCAATATACACTGACCTTGCATTGAACTTGAGATTCTCAGGAGATTGGGGATTTGAAGTTGGAATGCTAGCTGAACTTTTCCGAAATGTCTCCAACAAACGCGTTTGCGAAATGGACTTAGGTTTTTTTGATCATAAACACAATGAAATGAGCCAAGATGGTCTTCTAAAGACATCAGACAACAGTTTCATAACGCTTCTTAGAACGCTAACTGAAACGGATGGCATCGATGTGTCTGAACCTTTCTTGCTGAGCCTACAAGTGATGTACAGGCGAATCGCTCAAGACAAAATACGCCAATACTATTCAGATGCATTTTGCAACAACCTTCAATTTGACAGACATGAAGAAGAAACAAACCTAGATTATCTATCAAAGGTTATAATGAAAGCTGGAAGAAGATACATAAATCACCCCACAACAGCTCAGCTTCCAGATTGGCTCCGTACAATTTCAGCGATGCCTGATGCCAGAGAAAAATTGAGGAAAGCAGCAATTGACCATTGACGCAGCAAAAGTTATAGTTTTTAGTGACTTGGACGGAACCCTGATTGATGAAAAATACTCGTTTAGCGGAGCCAAAAAAACAGTAGAGCAACTTTTAACTCAAAACGCAGCGCTTGTTTTATGCAGCAGTAAAACCAGAGCAGAAATTGAATATTACAGAGCAGCTCTTAGCATTGGCGATCCGTTTATTTCAGAAAATGGAGGCGGTGTTTTTGTGTCAAAAAAATACTTCAAGCAAATATCAGGATTTAGCAAAATCCAAGGTGATTATTATGTTTTTGAGCTAGGTATCCCGTATAATGAATTGAGGCAAAAATTGGTTTCTGCAATAACCAAGGCAGGTTGTCAGATTTTGGGTTTTGGCGATATGAGTACAGAGATGGTTTCTGAAGTTACAGGGTTAGAGCTGGGGTTTGCTGATTTGGCAAAGCGAAGAGAGTATGATGAGCCATTTCAAGTTTTAAAGTGCCCAAAAAGTCAGGTTTTTGAGATAATCAAACGGGAAGGGCTTTTGGTTGTTGAGGGCGACAGATTTTGCCATGCCACTGGAAGACACAGCAAAGGCGACGCAGTAAATGTGTTAAAGAGGTTGTACATGCAGAATTTTAAGCGAACAATCACGTTTGGAGTTGGAAACAGTACTAATGACTTAAGTATGCTTGAAGTTGTGGATTTTCCGTTTTTTAGAGAAAAAAACCAGAGTATCCAAACTTTGTGGCAGCAAGTTTTAGAGAAAATAAGGCAGGTGGCTGGGTAACTAATTTATAACATGTTGAGTGTTACTAGCCAAATTTGCTGGGATGCCTATGCAAATAACCGAGTCTGCCTTATCTCCTGAAGCTTGGGACTGGATAAATGAAATTTCTCATGCTGACATTTTAGTTGGAATTCCAACATACAACAATGTGCTGACAGCAAGCTATGTGATTGGGCAAGTTGTTAGGGGTCTTGACGCGTACTTTCCATATTTGAAGTCAGTGATTTTTGTTTCTGACGGAAAATCCGCCGATGGAACCCTATCGTCAGTAAAAACTGTCCATATGCCGTCAGAAATCAAGCTGATACCAGCCATTTACATAGGTGCCTCAGGCAAAGGAAGCGCAGTGAAAGCCATTTTTGAAGCAGCAAATTGCCTTAACGCTAAAAGTGTTGCTCTTGTGGACTCGGATTTGCGAAGCATAAAGCCTGAATGGATGAATTTGATGATAACGCCTACGTTAACTGGGGCTTCGTTTGTGGTTCCATTTTATAACCGACGAAAATACGACGGTACCATAACCAACTTCTTATGTTACCCCATTACCGCCAGCTTGTATGGCAAAGATATTCGGCAGCCAATAGGCGGAGACTTTGGCATCTCAATTGACCTAGTTAGAGAACTCCTAAAGTCGCCAATGTGGAATGAATCGTCTGATGTTTGCCGTTTCGGAATTGATATTTTTGAGACGCAAACCGCTTTAGCTAAGGGTTTTAAAGTGGTGCAGGCAGGTTTAGGAGTGAAAAATCATGACCCTAAAGACCCTTCTAGCCAGTTGACTTCTATGTTTAGGCAAGTAA
>JBJKPJ010000041.1:0-11653 GCA_046706605.1 Bathyarchaeia archaeon
CATTGGCACGCCAAGCAGGGGCAAGCCTGCGAGCTCTTCGCCGCCTTTGGTTGGTGCGCGCCGTAGCATGGTAAAGTTGTTTATGGTGTCAGGTAATCCGTCGTTTGTGAAGGTTCCTGGGTCTAAGACGATGTCGGTTACGCCGTAAGCTATCAGGGTTTTTGCAAGTGAGACAAGCATGGATAGGTCGTTTGGTGCAGAAGCCACAAGTGGACAATTGTACATTAAGGCGAGCTCTGCCATGTCTTTCCAGTTGCTCTCCGTTGCCGCGTAGAGTAGCGGGCGAGCTTTGGGTGCAGCCATCAGGCCTGCTTCAGCAATTGCAGGGTTTAAGGTGCACAATATCATGGGCAGTGTGGTTGTTTCGGAGACTTTTTTAACTGTAGCTTTGAATTTGTCTGCGTCCTCAGAGGTGCATCGGATAGCAATCATATCGAGTTTTAGGGTGTTGCCGATGTATTCATAGCTGAAGTTGTCGGTTTTTTGCACGCGGGAGACAATTTCGGCGTCAGTCATTTCGTCGGTTACATCTATGGCGATGGCGGTTGGGTTTTTGTAGGTGAACTCGTGGCGGTACATGACGAGTTTGCCGCCGATTTTTTTGGCTTTGTCGCCAACTCCTACCGTGATTTCTTTAACGGCAGGTTTTAGGAGGTCTTTGAGTTTTTCGTATTGTTTGGCGTACTCAGGTTTCTGGAGCGGTTTGCAGGCGTCAAGATCGATTTCGCGGTTGACGATTTTTGTGGCAAATGCCATACAGTTGTCTTGTCCGCATTCTTTGCAGTTGGTTTTAGGAAGCAATTTGTAGATGTCGATTGGGCTTAGTTCTTTTGAACTTGCTTTTTTGCTCATTTTTGTGTCTCCTTAAAGTTTAGCTGTGACCCAACTGGCGTAGTTAGCTGGGTTGGCTTTTTTGTCGCTTGTCAGGTAGTTTGCTACGTCTTTTAGTGTTTTAACCGCTGCGGGATGCATCATCATAAACAAGTCCACGCCTGCTAGCAGCAGGGTTATGGCGGTTGTGACTTCCCAAAGTGGACCTCGAAGTTCTCGGGGTTCCCATTCCGCAGACATCTTTAGCCAGGCTTCTCTTGCTGCCCAAGCGTTGGTTGTGCCAGACGACATTGGGTGAGCCAGTTCCAGGTCGCCCATCAATCCGCCCATCCTGGCGCGTTCCATGTTGGTAAATGCATAGTCTAAGCCGTAGCCGAGGGCTGCGGTGGTTAAGTCCATGATGATGTCTTCTCTTGGCATGAAATCGTACAGGCGCCTGTTGAGTTCACGTGCCAAGTTAAGGTCCATTGGCGTGAAGGATAATGCTGCGTGGCCTGCTTTTTTGATGAATTTTGCGCATTTTTCGACATCCATGTCGCGGGTTACTGAACTGATTAGGAAGCGTTCGCCTGGGAACTGTGCACATATTTCTTCGAAGACTGCTGTGTCTTTAACTGGGTCTCCGCATCCACCGATTACGAGCGGTACGTCAACTGCCTGCAGGACTTTCTCTACGGTTTTGCATGCGTCTTTTGGTGTTGCGTCTTTAAGAAGTGGGTCAACGCTGATTAGGTGCATTGTAACCATGTCTGCGCCGAATTTTTCCACGGCAAGCTTTGCCCATGCTGCGGGGTCGCCAATGACTTCTTTTACATGCATCTTAACCGCTTTGGACAGGGGGATTTCCATGTCGAAAACGTCGAGTGTAACGACTGGCTTGTGGGGTGTTGGCTTCTCAAAAGTGTAAAAGGCTGGAGTGACTTCTCCGCCGATTGTGAGAACGCGTCCACGTGTGCCGCCTTCGCTTTTTGTTGCGCCAAGTTTGACTTCGGTGATTGTGTTGGGATAGGTTTCGATAGGGGGTAGGAAAGGTGTTTGCAGTACGCTGAGGGGTTTTCCGCCTACGCCGGGAACGGCTGTTGGAAGCTTGATTTTGGGCATAACTTGTCCAGCCATGCCGGCTTCGAAGATTATTTCTAGTTCTTTGGCGTTTAGCTCGAAGTCTTCCAGTTCGATTTGTTTGAACTTTGCCAATGCAGCCATTAGCTCATCGCTAAGCTGCAATCCTTCAGCGTCTTTCTTTTTGTCCGTGTTGTGGTGAGCCAAAAAAATCACCGTTTGTCTTTGTCGAGGGTTTGGATGATGACTTTGTTGGCGTAGATTTTGGCGTCTTTGAGAATTATCTTGAATCCGCCAGTCATGATTGGCAGGGAGCCTGCTGTGGCAACTGGCGTCATTGTGCCTGCTGCTTCTTCGTTAATTTGGATTGCTGGTGCGGCTTCTTCTGCTGGGGCTGCTTCAGTTTCCCATCTAGCGACTACTGGGTGGTTCTTTGCTTTGAGGAATGCTTTGAGTTCATCAACGTTTTTGGCGTCTTCTTCGGTTGCGACTTTGTCAACAATGTCTTTAGGTATGAAGTCTAGTACTTTGTCTTTGACTTCTTTAGGTACCCAAACGATACGGTTCCATCCACCGTCTGCGGCAAAGAATTTTTTGCTTCGCATGTACTCGATGCTCATGCCGTGGAATCCGTCGACTTGTCGTCCGCCTGCTGCAGAGTCGGCAATGGTGCTGAAGGGTAAGCCGTTTACGGTTGCGCCTTTAAAGTTTCTTTGGACAATCCCTAAGCCATCGACTTCTGGGATATAGAAGG
The DNA here is from genome assembly GCA_046706605.1 of Bathyarchaeia archaeon. Lineage (GTDB taxonomy): Archaea > Thermoproteota > Bathyarchaeia > Bathyarchaeales > Bathycorpusculaceae > Bathycorpusculum. The sequence goes on from JBJKPJ010000041.1 coordinate 2,645, forward strand.
CTACTGCTTCAAAGCATCCGCATGAGGTGTGTGGGTGGTCAAAAGCGGTGTAGAGCCAGACTCGGTTGACTTCGCCCATGCTGCGTTTCTTGGCAGCTTCGTTGACGCCACTAAATTCGCCTTTTTCTTCGTTTAGCATTTCGCCTCTTGGAATTGCAAACACTGGGCCTTTGGGGTCAATACTTGCGGAGGCTTTACCGTCAAACCAGCTGATGGCACCGCAGTTGCTGTACCGCTGTGGAGTAATGACACAGACGTGGCTTGGTGCGAATGACTGGCAGAGAGCACAACCATAGAATGTGTCAACATCTTTATCTTCGAGACCGCGAGCTTTTGCATCGCGTGCTTCATAGGACTGGAGTGCTGCAGGGTACATTTCGCTGAGTTTTGCGGTGTCAGTTATGAAGGTTATTTGGATTTTCTCGATGATTGGCAACTCACTCTTGAAGAGGCGGTAGAGAACCTTGCCGATTGCATCAAAGCTGGTTAAGCCTTTCTGGAATGATTTTTTTCCTAGACGTATCCAGATGTCGTAGCGCTGGTTTAGGTGCATAAAGCCTTCAATGTAGTTTAGATAGCCGTGAATGCGCCGCTCAATGACGCCTTCTAGTCCTGGGTCAAGGGTGGAGCCGGCTGCTTCAACCAAAATTCCAAGGGGATATGCGCCGCCTTCTTTCATGTCTTTTATGTCTGGGCCGATGATGGTGACTTTACCATCTTCGATTTCTTCGAGGGGTTTTACTTTTGCCAATTCAAATTTTTCTTTAACTGTGGGTCCGCCGAGTTCTACTTGCATGTCGTTTCTTCGAATGCGCTCGCCTTCGTAGATTACACCAATTTCAACAGGGATATCTTTAAACATTGACATTTTTCTTAATTTCCTCCATTATTTTCAAATTTTGAGGTCATTACTTTGAGGTTTGCAGCCCAATCTTCAAGAGTTGCATTTGGGAAAGACCAACTTGCGTGAACATGGTACATGTTGTCTAAAGTCATGGTCTTTAGGTCTGGTGCAAAGTGTTTGAGTCCCGCCAAGATAAGTGCTTCCATATAGTAGGGCATACCCACATACATAACAAGGTCTGGATGACCTTTGCCGTCGAGACCCATCCATGATGGGTCGCCGACGCGTTGGCTGATTTCCATCGCGTTCATGAATCCTGCTGGGGTATAGCCGCGTTTGATGAATTCGCCAACCATATGTGCTGTTGCGACAACTGGAACTTTGCTTGCTTTGGCGAGTTCAATGATGTAGTCGATGGCTGGGCGTCCTTCCATGAAGCGTTCGGTGAGGTTACTGCCTGCAATAAGAAGGGGGCGGGCGGCTCGTTTTATCATCGCTACTGCTATCTCGGGTTTTTGGATTGGGTTTGCTTTTTTAGTTGATGCTATTTCGGCACATTGCCAGGGTTCACATGACATTTTCTTTTTTCCTCCATACTCACTTCATTTGTCTGACCATTCTTGGAAGCAAGGTTGGGTCAGGGATTGTTGTCTCTTTCCAGTTGTTTGCTTCAAGGACTTTGTTGATTTCGTCCTTCATGGTAATTGGAACATCCGCCAGTGTTCTAACGTAGAGATGGATGTCGTTGGGCATTACTCCCATGTAGCGTTTGTGTAAGTCGATGTAGTGGCTAAGTTTTCCAGCGCGGCCTTTCCATGTGTCGTTAGGTCTCATGCAGAGTTTTGAGATTTGAACGATACATTCTTCCTTAGTTTCTGCGACGTTAAAGAGGTGCTCTGGTGCTGGACCAACGTTGACTGTTTCGCCTGTGCGTGCATCGAGAACATTCCAGTTTTCTGGGTCTTCTTTTCTGCCAAGGAGCATGCGTCTGTATTTGCTACCGTGTGGACCGACAAGCACTGGTACACCTAAACGCCAGAAGCCTGCAGCGATTGAGGCTGCTTTTTGGCTGTATGCGCCCCAAGCTAAACCGACTGCGCCTAGACGGTTGTGGATGTAGTCTGCGATTTCTTCGTAGTTGCCTCTTAATGGGCGTTTTGCGAAAATGTTTGCTACTTTGATGGCTGCGCCGGCGATGTGGCTGTTTGCAACGCATGAGCCAACATTAAGGACTCCTCCTGCTTCGAATCCTCCTGGGAATTCTTCGTAGAGAGTTAAACCGTCGCTGTTGCGGTAGCTACCTGCTGACATGGCGCTGCATCCGGAGAGAACAACGATGTAGCGTCTGCTTGCGAATTCTCGGGCAATGTCGTAAACGTCTTTGCCGCCTTTTGGATAGTTGCTGCAACCCACGATTGCAACGATACCTGGAATTTCGCCAAGAACTATTGGGCTACCGACGTTGCGGATTTCGACGTCTGAGACAGCGCCTCTGCCGCAGCGGCAGAGGTTGTCTTCACAGTACATCGATTTTTCGCCTGCTTTAATGATTAGGCTGTGGATCATGATTTTCTGCGGACATGCTCCTTCGCATCTTCCGCATCCGATACAGTACTCGTAGAGGTCTGTGAGAAGTGAGAGGTCACCAGCGGCTGCTGCTTTCATGGCAGCTGGAATTGCGTAGTCTTGTGGACAGTTGCGTTGGCATTGTTTGCATTGTGTGCAAGTCTTTGCGATTGCAACAATTTCTTCTGTTGTTGGAAGAACATTCTTTCGTTTGCGGTTTGGAGCAACTGCCTGTGCAACGCGGACTGCTACTTCGCCGACTTTTTCTGGGTCAAGCAGTAGGACACCTTTTACTTTGCCGCTAACGAGGTCTTCAACGATTGCATCTGTTGAGTCGTTTGTTCGGTTCTTAAAGCCAACACAGTTCTTCTCTGAAGCTGCAATGACTGGCGCATTAACTTTTGCTGCTTCATCAGCAACATCAGTTCTGATGCATTGTTCGTCAAGTACGACGACATCTGCTAATCCAGCGCGGATGAACCGGAGTTCCCAGCTGATTGGACCAACGATTCTTGCGCGGGTGTAGTATCGGGTCATGTCGTGTGCAGTGCAGCATAAACCGACAACTTCAATTTTATCGTCAACTTTGGTGTCTTTTGCGTAGTCAATTATTCCAACTGATGGAACAACGTTATGTCCGATGCACATGATTACGGGTTTTGTGCGGTCGACGCTTGCAATGCCAAGTTTCACAAGTGGCGCATCAGGGTCTGCTTTGGGAAAGCCTAAAACAGAAATTTGTGCAATGTCACCTACTTCCATGCCGACGTGGTCAACCATGCCGATGTGGAAAGCTTTGGACTCAAAATCTAATGGGTTAGCTTCCTGTCCTGTGTGGGCAGTTGCGAGAATCTGTGTGATTTGCTCTTCCGTGTAAGTTAAAATGTCATCCAAGTCCCCGAGTGTTTCAGGCTTTATGCCTGTTACAAGCCGGCTGACTGGTGCCTCAACTTTCACGTTTAATCCGCCAACATCTAAGGGGTATCTGCGACCATATTTTTCAAGTAAGTGGTTAACTAAGTGGCGTGAGTGAGCTGTGTGGCAGGCGGACCCAATTGCACATGCAATCATAACAATACGGGACGACTGGGCTGCGATGTCTAAGCCACATGCACCGCGTTTTCCAGCGGTCAAATCGCATTTGCCAAAAGTACAAAGGCAACATGAGTCGCAGTCGGGCATATAGAAGGGCTTGTATTTATTGAGAAGCTTCATGTCCCAATCGCGTAGCGCGGTCACGGAGGGCATTGGAGTTGGACCCATAGGCTCATTATAATTGTCGTTAACAACTTTGCCGATGGATAATTCCAGATTTTTTATGAGACCAGCGTTGGTCTTCATTTCGTCTATTTTTACATGGACGTTTTTAGTGGTCAAATTGGATAACCTCTGTAAAGGTTAATCACTAAACTTAATAGCTAAGTTTTTAAACCTTTCCGGAAATTTTGGCAAAAGTCACGTAACAGCACTAAATATGGAAGGTTTAGAGAAAGTTATGTAAAATAACTAAGAATTAAATGTATCCGAGAGTTTTTAGTATGTTTTTCACCGAAAGATAGGCTTTGTTGTCGTTTGGCAGGTCCAAAAGAGACCTGCCTGCTAAGACATAATCATCAAGTTGCTCATCTTGAGCAATTTTGCCAAGATACTTGAACTTTAATTCAGCCTCCGCCTGTCCACCCAACTCGTTTGGGAAACGATATCCGCCTATTATGTAAAAGTTTTCGAATTTCATGTCAACTTCTTTAGCGATTTTGTAAGCTCTCCTCACATGATCCATGGATTTCTTGGAGTGGTCCAGAATGTCAAATACGTCGGTGACATTAGAGGTTATTCGCCTGTTAAGGTTCTCCAGCCCCGCTGGCGAATCCACAATCATAAACTTGTAGCTCTTAGTCAAAGACTCCAAAGCGCCCTTCAAAGCCGAGTTGGGCATACAATAGCAACCTTCAACCCATTTGGTGCCCACCGCCAAAAAATCAAAGTTCTCGCCCTCGTAGAGCCCCTTTTCCCAAATACGGCTTTCGATACGCTGAGTTGGAGAAGCCCCAAAAGTGGTTCCGCCACCCTCAATAAACGTACTCACAACTAGGTCTGCGATGGTGGATTTACCTGCTTCTTTGAGGTCTACGCCAAGCATTTCAGCTAGGTTCTGGTCTGGGTCCGCGTCAACCAGCAAAATCGGTGACACTCCAGCTTCAATTAGGCACTTTGCCATCAAGGCGGTAAAACTGGATTTGCCTGTGCCGCCACGACCGACCGTAACCAAAGTTTTCATACAAACACCTCAAAGCTTACGCAGTTTGCTTTAGCAAAAGCTCGCATATATTGTCTATGGTCTTAACCGCCACAATCCCCTTGTTCTTCAGCGGAGTTTGCCCCAGCATGTCAGCTTCAATTACTTGCTGGTCCCAAGGTACAAAAGCAAGGACGGGTATGTCGTTTTTGTCTGCGAAGTCTTGGATGGCTTGCTTTTGGGTGTCATTCATCACGCGGTTGCCCACCAAAAACAGTTTTTTCATGCCAGCGGCAGATGCCATATCATAAATGTGTTTGGCGATTTCCAGCGATTTTAGGTTAGAGTCAGCCACAATCAGCAACGCGTCGACTTCGCGGGCAGTTCCTCGTCCGATGTGCTCCACGCCAGCCTCCAAGTCTAAAACCACCGCTTCGCCGCGTTCAACCACTAAGTGTCTTAGCAATGCACGGATAACCGCTGTGGGTGCGCACATGCAGCCTGCGCCCATGGAGTGAACGGTACCCATAACAATCAAGTTAGCACCCAAAGGAGTTGGAACTGAATACTGCCTAACAATATCGTCAACACTAAAGTTCAGGTTGTAAACGCCAGAGTAGCCAGTGCTTGTTTTTGACTCAATCAAAGGCGTGTTCTCAGAAATTGGAACCAGCTTGCGGGTTTCCTCAGCAGTCAAACCTAGCGTTAACCCCAAATTGGGAGAAGAATCTGCATCAATCGCAATCGTCTTCAGCCCCCGCTCCGAGAAACCGTGAGCTAAACCGCCAGCAATCAAGGTCTTGCCGACACCGCCTTTACCAGAAACAGCAATCTTCATAACAACCACAAATAGGAAAATATTTTCTGGCAATTTAATTTACGTTTCTCAAAAAAATCAAAAAAACCATGAACACTAACCTAACCTATTTGATGCCTAATAGGTGGGATCTGCAGAAACGATATAGGATCTACCTCCCTCTGAGGGCAGGGGTAAGTTTTGATAGAAATCAGTCGATTCACATATTGAAACAATGCTTACTCCCACTCGATGGTTGCGGGTGGCTTGTGAGTCACATCGTAAACCACGCGGGTAACCTGCGGAACCTCGTTAGTTATGCGGGTAGAAATCTTTTCCAGTACACTATAGGGTAACTTAGCAAAGCTCGCCGTCATAGCTTCACGACTCTCCATAGCACGGACAGCAACCACATAGCCATAGGCACGTGCGTCGCCTTTGACGCCTGTGGCTTTAGTGTCGGTGACCACCGCAAAATACTGCCAGAGGTCGTCGCCTAAGCCGTTGCGTTCAATTTCGTCGCGGACAATCTGGTCAGCCCGCTTAGCAATGGCAACTTTCTCGTCGGTTAATGGTCCAATTATCCGCACTGCCAAACCGGGTCCAGGGAATGGTTGACGGTTGACGATTTCTTTGGGTAAATCCAGCATACGTGCGACTTTGCGGACTTCGTCTTTGTAGAGGTCGCGCAGGGGTTCGAGGATTTTTTTGAATTTGATTTTTTCGGGCAATCCTGCGACGTTGTGGTGGCTTTTGATTTTGTCGCTGTTTTTGCGGAATCCCGATTCGATGCGGTCAGGGTAAATGGTGCCCTGAATCAGGTACTGCGCGCCTGATTCGATGGCGAATTCCTCAAAAACCCGAATAAACTCTTCCCCCATGATTTTGCGTTTAGTTTCAGGCTCCGTTATCCCCCGCAGGCGCTTCATAAACCGCTCCTGAGCGTTTGCCACTATGAAGCGGATAGGGAATTTGCCAAATGCCTCACGGATGGCTTCGGTTTCGCCTTCCCGCATAAAGCCGTGGTCAACATAAACTGCCGTTAACCTATCGCCAAGCGCCTTTGCAGCAATCGCCGTGGCAACAGACGAGTCAATACCGCCGCTTAAGCCTATTATGGCGCGTCCGCCGTCGGTTTCGGTTTGGAGTTCTTTTACCATTTTTGAGATGAGGTCTTCCATTTGCCAGTTTGCTTGGCACTTGCAGACTTGGAAAATAAAGTTCTGCAGCATCCGTGTGCCATTTTCGGTGTGGATAACTTCAGGGTGCCACTGCAAGCCATAGATGGGTTTGGTTTTGTGGCGGAAAGCGGCAACGGGGCAGTTTTCGGTGTGAGCCAGCGCCTCAAACTCTTTGGGCGGAGCAAAAACGGTGTCACCGTGGCTCATCCAAACCTTCTCGCTGTCACTTAGCCCTTCCAGTACGCCGACAGGTTTGTCGATTTGGACCTGCGCGATGCCGTATTCTTTGCAGGCGGCGGGTTCCACTTTGCTTCCTGTCAACTGCGCCAACAACTGGTGCCCATAACACAAGCCAAGAATGGGCAAGTTCACGTCAAGGATGTTTGGGTGAAGTTTAGGTGCGTTTGGTTCGTAAACGCTTGATGGCCCACCTGAAAAAATCAGGCCTTTAACGTTAAATTTCTGGTTTAGAGCAGCAATTTCCTGTGGCGAGATGTCGTGGGGAACAATTTCGGAGTAGACGCCGTGTTCCCTGATTCTGCGGGCTATGAGGTGGCAATATTGTCCGCCAAAGTCTAAAACTAAGATTGTGTCGTATTTGGTTTGCATTGGGCTCAGGAACAGTTGGGTTTGCGGTAAAATTAAAGATTACTATCTTTTTTCTGTCAAAAAGGTGGGTATACATGGTCGGGCAACATCGAGGTGTGGGGAGAGAAAAGTAAACTTTTATTAACTTAATCATACGATTAGTAAAAGGCTGTTAAAAAAAATCCCATGATGTTGAAAAAACGTGCAGGAAATATGGGTATGGAATTAAATGAAACAGACGTAAAAATCCTCAAAGGACTCCTTGAAGATGCAAGGTTTAGCAGCCGGCAAATCGCCAAAAACGTCGGCGTCTCAGTCGGCACAGTTTTATCCAGGATCAAAAAGATGGAAGACGAAGGCCTAATCAAAGGCTATAGCGCGATTTTAGACCACGAAAAACTCGGCTACCAACTCACCGTCCTAACCGAAATCACTGTCGCCAAAGGCAGACTACTAGAAACAGAAAACGAAATCGCCAAAATTTCAAACGTCTGCGGAGTCTACGACGTTACAGGCTTAACAGACGCCATTATCATCGCCAAATTCAAAAGCCGCGAAGACCTCGGAGCCTTCACCAAAAAACTCCTCTCGCTACCCTACATTGAACGAACTAACACCCACGTCGTCCTAACTACTATAAAAGAAAACTTCAGACTACTCTAACCTCATGCTTTTTTTGAGGTGATGCTGGTTAAGTCTGAGTGGTTTTGAAGCGTTGGTGTTTTTGGTTATTTTTGTGGGAAAATAAACAAGCGATACATACTCCACATTCACAAACTGGCTGCTTCAACATGGAGCCATTTTGAACTTTTGGAGAAAAACGTATTATCCAACTACCCAACAAGCAGTGAAAATAGTCTAACCAAAAAGCAGTTCTGCCCCAACGCCTTCTTTTTGGATTAAACCGCTACACCCATACAAAGAGAAAAGTCAGCAATAGTTGTTGGGGTTTAGTGTTTGTCGGTGTGGTTTTCAGTTTTGTAGTTTTGTTCGGGTGCTGCTATTGTGATTTTTGTTCCTGACGCTACGGGTCCTGTTAACCAGACGTTTCCGCCGATGACTACATTGTCGCCGATGACTGTTTCTGCGCCCAGCAGGGTTGCGCCGCTATAGATGACGACATTGTTGCCGATTGTAGGGTGACGTTTTCTGCCTTTAATGATGTTACCTTTCTCATCTTTAGGAAAGCTCAATGCCCCGAGGGTTACGCCTTGGTAGAGTTTGACGTTGTCGCCAATTTCCGCGGTTTCGCCGATGACTACGCCTGTGCCGTGGTCGATGAAGAAGTTTTTGCCGATTTTTGCACCTGGGTGGATATCGATGCCTGTTAGGCTGTGCATGTGTTCGCTCATTATCCGCGGAATCAGTGGCACGCATCGGATGTAGAGTTCGTGGGCGATACGATAGGTGGTTATCGCCAGCACACAGGGATAACTTAAGATTACTTCCTCGGTGCTCACAGCCGCGGGGTCGCCGCTGTAAGCTGCCGCAATGTCACCGCTTAGCATGGTGCGGATTTTGGGCAAATCCTCCAGAAGCTCGCGGACAACTACGTGGGAACGTTTTTGGCACACGTCTCGGGGACATTCGCTGATTTTTCTGCAGATGTATTTGAGGCTTTTTTCCACTTCGTCAGTTAATCTGGTGTAGACGGAGGTGAATTTTGTGCCTAGGTGGTATTTGATGTTGGCTTTAGTTATGTCGCCATCGCCCAAATAGCCCGGGAACAATATCGTGAACAGATCTTCAAGGACTTCAATGACTACTTTTTTGCTGGGCAAATCCCGTCCTTCAAGGT
>JBJKPJ010000042.1:0-3187 GCA_046706605.1 Bathyarchaeia archaeon
ATCAGGAAGCTTAGGCTTAAGTGAGCAGCAACAGAAAATCTACGAAACCGTGGAGAAGTATGGCAAAATAGCCAAGGAAGAGCTGAGCAAAATCCTAAACATTAAGCCGGAGCAGTTGGAGCAGGAGTTTGCTTTCTTTAGGCATTGTGAGTTGTTGCGTGCTTTCCGAGAGGACGGCAAAGTTTACTTCATTAAATGGGAGACAAAGGGCTAACCGCGCTTTTTTAGGTGTTTTTTTACATATTAAATTTTTGCCTTTAATCACCCCTAAAAGGGGAGTAAACTTATTGTTTTCTGTTAAATAAATCTGGTTCAATTTTTTGGATGCAACGGTTCAAAAATATTTGCTCTGTTAGGTTAAAGAGAAAGTTGAGTGGCATTCAGTTGTGGGTGGTGGAAAAATCGTGGATGAGGACTAATTAAAATTGGAATTGGATAAAGCTTTTAAATTCATATAAACAACAAGTGAGGCTGAGACAAGTACTTTTTTGAACTTTTCTCACTAAAAAAATAAAATTTGGAGAAAGGGAAATAAAATGAAACTAAACTTTTCAAAAATCAACGCAGTTTCGCTCTGCGTCCTTTTGACCATTGCCCTCGGCGCCTCAATCGCTTTACTGCCATTCGCGAACGCGCAATCAGCAAACGACATTCAAACATTTGCTTACATCAACGTAGCCCCCAACCCTTGCGGAGTTGGACAACAGGTCACAGTTGACTTTTGGCTAGCAGTACCAAATGCTGACCAAGAACTTGCTAAAAACATGACAGTCGTAGTAACTCACCCAGACGGAACAACCGAAACACTTGGGCCATTCACTTCTGACCTAACTGGCGGCACAACAACCCGATACATTCCAACACAAGTTGGCAACTACACCTTCCAATTCATCTACGGCGGACAAACACTGGTAGGAGCCCCCAACGCTTTCGGAGGTCCAACATTTGCAGGCTACAAAGAACTGCCAAGCAAAAGCGAACCTGTAACGCTTACAGTGACAGAAACATCAGCGTCCGGCATTCCATTCACCCCACTTCCAACAAGCTGGTGGCAGACACCAGTTAGCGCTGAAAACGTCCAGAATTGGGCCAGCATCACCGGCTCATGGTTAGGATACTCTGCCAACACATTTGCCATTACTGGTGGATACAACGCAACAGGCAACTATAACCCATACACAGTAGCACCATCCACTGCTCACATACTCTGGACAAAACCATGGTGTGTTGGAGGAGTAGCTGGTGGAGAACTTGGAAACGATGAGCAAAACAGCAACTATTGGACAACTTCCCAGTATGATCCGAAATTTGCGCCAGTAATCATGGACGGAATAATGTATTCAACTTGGTATACAACGACAACCAGTAGTCAACAAGGGATCATGGCTACCAACTTGTTCACTGGAAAAACAATGTGGGTAATAAATACAACTTATGCACTGCGTTGCGGCATGGAAGTCAACTTTGAAAACATCAATCAATACGGCGTTGTAGGTCCATACATCTTCACCCAATCAGGCGGTGGACTGTTCGGCTTCGGGTCTATCAATTGGTACATGTACGACGGCATGACAGGACAGTACCTATGTGAAATTGCTAATGCTCCTAGCTTTGCGTTCCTTGGTCAAGATGCTCATGGGAACATCATCGGCTATGCATTCAACAACACTGCCGGAACAATGTATGCTTACCCCAACGGACGTTTTGGCGCATTTGGCAATCCCATCCCAGGCGTCTCATACACTATTCAAAACACAACCCAATACGGTCCCGCATTGGAAATGTTCAACTTGACAGCAGCTATGCAGCAATCTGGCTTGAACTGGGCTATTACCCAAGGCACAGTATATCAATGGCAAGATGGTCTTGAATGGGTTAAACAATCGCTACCCCCAGTTGTTAATGGAATAGTCACTCGCGGTCTCGGAACTAGCGCTTTTGGTTACTCAGCATGGTCAGGTAACACACTTGTTATGACTACCGGTGCAACTTCAGTTGAAGAAACCTTCGGCTGGCTAGTCGAAGCTGGCTTTAGCGCAACAGATGGCTCACTATTGTGGATTCAAAACCGAACAGGAAGCGCATTTGTGCCATACACAAGAACAAGCAACACCCCCTCAGCTGCAAATGGTGTCTACGTCGAAATAAACCAAGCTACCTATGACATGGAAGCTTTCTCATTGACTACAGGCCAAAAAGTCTGGGAGAACTCTCTAAATGTCCGAATGTCTGATGGACAAATGCCAAACACCTACGACGAGTATGACTTTGAAACTGTTCCCGATGCAACAACAGGCGTACTGTACGTTTGGGCGTTAGGCGGCGACGTTTGGGCTGTTAACATGACTAACGGCAATATCATCTGGTCGTTTAGTTCAGTGCAGGCCAATGGAGATGCAGGCACAGAAACGCCTTACGGTATCTATCCTATATGGGTCTTCTCGGACGAAGCATTAGCAGGAATGGATAACCCAATCCTCTATCTAGCAGAAGGACACGAATATAGCCCACCGCTATTCCACAATGCGCAAATGCTAGCAATAAACGGAACCACAGGACAATTAGTCTGGAGCAACCTTGGCTTCTATGATACTGCAACAGCCGTAGCATATGGCGTGTTAACATCATTTAACTCCTATGACGGACAAATCTATGCGTATGCACGAGGACCCAGCAGAACAACCGTCGACGCACCCGCACTTGGCGTAACAACCGCAACCCCAGTCACTATCACAGGAACCGTAACTGACGTTTCAGCAGGTGCATCTCAAGAAGCAGTTGCAGCAAACTTCCCCAACGGGCTCCCATGTGTCTCAGACGACAGTATGAGTTCGTTTATGGCAGCAGTCTATGAGCAGCAGGTAATGCCGCACAACATAACAGGCGTTCCAGTAAGCATATCAGTCACTGACTCCAACGGTAACAACCGAGTCATCGGCACCACAACAAGCAATGCCTATGGCACTTACAGCTTAGTTTGGACACCAGACATTCCAGGCAACTTCGAAGTGACTGCAACCTTTGAAGGCTCAGGGTCCTACTATCCATCGTCAGCATCAACCACATTCTACGCAAGCGAAACAGCACCGACAGCAGCCCCCACAATAGCAGCGCCCACCGCGAGCTTGTCAACAACGGACTTCATGATAGGCGTAGCAGCGATAATAGTTGTTATATTCATAATTGG
>JBJKPJ010000043.1:0-2548 GCA_046706605.1 Bathyarchaeia archaeon
AATTAATTTCCTTCATAAATTGTTCTTATATGGAAAGTAAATAGCTCCTCGAGACCTCATGCCAGCCCCAAGCATGGAGGAATTGCCGCGAAAATTAAGAATTTAAGAATCCCTTGTGAAGTATGCCCCAAGTTAGTCTCAACACAAGTCTTCTACAGCAGTAAAGGAGCAATCAAATACGCAAGAGCCAGACACTACACAGGACAACTCTACAGTAAACCCCAATTTGAATACCACCAACAAACCATAAACTATGTTAAAGCAAAACTTGGTCATGACCAACAAGCACTCAATGTTGACCCAGAAAAGACAGAATCAAGCTCAATCCAAAAGTTGGAGCCTTCGGCGGGATTTGGACCCGCGACCATTACCTTACCAAGGTAACGCCCCACCGGGCTAGGCTACGAAGGCAAATTTTCCTGACTACCCAACAACAACATACGATAGTAAATAAAATGCTTACGGTCAACCGCCGCCCAACCAACGTAAATCCGCTGTGCACTAGGGAAAAGAAGATAGACAACATGCCTCCACAACCAACCAAAGAATCAACGGCAAATAGATATTAAAGGGGGCTAAACTATTTCAAACTGCACACGAAGCAGGGGTCTCCAAGCCAGGTCAACGGAGTAGGGCTTAGGACCCTATCGCGTAGGCGTTCGTGGGTTCGAATCCCACCCCCTGCACCTTTTTAAATAAATAGCATGAGGATCCCGCCGAGTGGTTTTTTTGCTAAAGTTTGCGTTTCCTGAATATCTTTGAACCCCCAAATTTGGTGACGCATTCAAAGGTCCGCTTCGATTAAGCTGCAGTTGTTATATAACAAAATATAATTGTTCGTTCGCAAGAACACAAATTTCCACTTTATTTCCATCTTTGTTTAGCCCTCGTATCTAGAATTATCGGTAACTAATTTAGACGTTCCAAGTAGGAAAAACGGCGCTGTTTAGGGCATTGAATTCTAGTTAAGTGAATGCACTATTGTTAATCGCCACTCTTGGCCATAGGCGCTAATGGTTGTCCAGCAGCATTCTTTCTGCACCATTTGTGTTGTGCCGGTAAGGTTGTAGGTGTAGGTGCCATACCCAGATGGTTCTTTGACTATTTGGTGCCCCAGAGTGAGTAGCGAAGTGGAGTTGGCGTAGGCCGGCGTCGTGAAAAGGTTGTTCCACTGCTGTGCAGGATCTGAATCATAAACCATCAAACCATCAAGTTGCATACCGATTAATTCATATGGTTTGCCCGTTATTGCTGCTGAAACTGAAGCCTTAATAAGAGTTGACGGGTCAAAAATAACGCTTAACACGCCAATCAATTCTTTGTTTGAGTTGAACACTGGAGCTACTAACGAGTTGCCATTCATGCCTGATTGCAACGGAATAACAGGGGTCATTACTGGCGTTATTTCACCATAGGGGTTAGGGTTTAGATAGGTTTGCTGACCAACATTTTTGCCTTCAATGCTCCAGTTGGCGGGTTCCACAGCCACAATAAGGTTATCAAGGTTTTCTGTAGCCGCGTTGATGATGAAGGAGCTGTTGGCTACCAAGTTGTTGAGAATTGTGTCTGCTTGACTTCCGTTTATTCCTGTATAAGAAAGCTGCTCAGACGCGTAAATTAGGCTGTCACCAATTTGTTTCAATTCTGCTTGAATGTTAACTTGCGCTTGATTGAGGATGTCTACCATGTCAAGTTTTATTTGGCTATCCGCTTTTTGGTTACTAAGTGAGGCATTTTGGTTTACGAAGTAGACGTTAACTCCTATTGATATAATCAAAATTGCTACTATCAGAATGGCTGCAGATTTTAGTTTGCCCATATGCTTTCTCACTCCTCGCCAAAATTAGTTTATTTATTCTCCCAATTAGGGTTTACTGTTCAACCTGCCTGGCCATTGTGTTATTCTTTTGTCCTAAGGAGTCTACAATGAAGCATATTTCTGTTTGCAGATAATTCTTCGCTTTAACTACATTCTACACAGAACAAGATGTTGCTCACTGTTCTTCTTTTCAGATGTCTTAGATAAATTCTTATTGCAGTTTGATAGATGATATTTTTATCAGCCAGATCTCTCAAAACCATCGATACTTCTGTATACAAACCATCCTGAACGAAAGCGAGGTAAGGTACATCGATGAGCAGCTTTGTGTTTATGAAAGTTCTAGAGTCTTCACCTAACCGCTACGACCGCGGAATAAAGATACTCTCCCGTGGACGAATAACAGAAGTCTACCTGAAGATGGCAGAAATGGTCGCAGCACCTGGGAAACGGATTCTCGACATAGGTTGCGGCACAGGAAACGTGTCACTAGCATGCGCTACCCGAGGCGCGACCGTGATAGGCGTTGATAGCAACGCAGAGATGTTGGAGGTCGCCAAGTTGAAGGCGGAGAAAGCAGGACTCGAGGACAAGGTGGAATGGCTAGAGCTTGGAGTCGCAGAAATTGCGGGCAAGATAAACGAGCAGTCGCTAGACGCTGTCGTGTCCTGCCTAACATTTAGCGAACTGGCACCCGACGAGCAGACCTACACACTATCCACCGTATAT
>JBJKPJ010000044.1:0-12515 GCA_046706605.1 Bathyarchaeia archaeon
TTGAATTGGATGACACCGTGTATGAGTCTATATTCGATGAGTTTACAACATTGAGGTCTTGGGCAGAGACCAGTCCCCCGCTAGACGGAGGCGACCTAACAACGATCGACACCGAGGAGTTTGCGATAATCTGATCGGATACATTTTCTCCTGTCTGCTGCTGATTGAATGTCCTTAAAGTTGTGCTTGCCTTGCTTTCGCCGTATACTCCCACTGCAAATATAGCAATCCCGATAACTAAAACAATTACTCCCGCAATGACAATTTGTTTTCTCATATTATCAACTTATTTGCCTTTTAGATCAGACTGTAAAATGCTGATGTTTTATAAATAACGTTCCATAAGTACAAATTTTGTACTCACAGAACGTTATTTATGGAAGCATTGACCCTCTTTAGCAATCGGGCAACGACTATGAATCACTCCACCGCAACATTAGAAGCAATCAATCTAACAAAAAAATACGGTTCCTTCAAAGCCTTAGATAACTTAAATCTGAAAATTGAAGGAGCAAAATGCGTTGGCTTCCTAGGACCAAACGGCGCGGGAAAAACAACCACACTTAAACTATTCACAGATCTAATCCACCCCTCCAGCGGTCAAGCATTGATCAACGGTTTTGATGTTCACATTGACAAAAAAAGAGCACTTGCCAGCGTGGCAGCACTTGTCGAAACCCCCGAGATTTATCCTTCGCTCACACCAAGAGAAGCGCTCAGAATGATCGCAGAACAACGAGGCGTCCCCGCTACAATAAGAGAAAAAAGGATTGAAGAAGCCTTACATGAGGTCCACATGGAAGAATGGGCCGACAAAAGAGTGGGAAAATTCTCCAAAGGCATGAAACAAAGAATATCCATAGCATCCACCTTGCTCAACGACCCTGAAATCATTCTTTTAGACGAGCCAACAGGCGGCTTGGATCCTCGAGGCATGAATGAAGTACGAGAATTAGTAAAAAACCTCAAAAAGCGAAAAAGACTCATTTTCATGAGTTCCCACCTGCTTCCCGAGGTAATGGAAGTATGCGATGAAGCAGCGCTAATTGACCATGGGAAGCTCCTGACCTATGATACTATACCAAATCTAACTGCTAAAACTTTGGGCGGAAGCATTGTAGAGATAGGCTTTGCTAACCCAATAGGGAACAATAATGCCATTAAGAAAATTGAAAACGTTGAGGGAATTATATCTGTTGAAAGGATAGATGACCGTAACGTTCGCTTGAAAATTTCTGGCGGAGCTGATGTTCAGGCAAGAATTTTCTCAGACATAGGTGCACTAAAGATGGGTATTAACAGTTTTAAGGCATCCACCACCGCGCTGGAAGACGTTTACCTTAGTCTAATCAAGGAGACCGTTCGATAATGGAGTTGATTATAAATGGAAACTGAACCGCAAGAGCAAGAACAAGAGTTCATACGGGCAAACAATAAAGTCCCATCAAGCCTAGATCAAATTCGCATTCAAATTAAATACGAGTTCCTAAACTATTTGCGTTCCAAGAGATTTTACATTTTACTTGGGATAGTTGCAGCTATTGGATTGCTTAAAATGGCGGCAATTGCTTCCATACGTCCTACTGATTATCTGAGTTCTAATTTGGCGTTCTACCATGTGTGGTGGGGGAATATCGTAGGGTTGGTCGTTATTCTTGGGGGCATTTTCTTTGGAGGCGACGCTATATCGGGCGAATTCCAAAACAAGACTGGCTATTACTTGCTTCCAAACCCGCTTAGAAGATCGGCAATTTATTTCGGAAAATGGGTTGCAGCATATCTTGCATGTGTGATTATGGTTGGGGTCTTTGCTGTGATTACTATTGCAGATGGCGCATTGTATTTTGGCTCAAGCGTTCCTTCTCAGTTCGCAGAATCATTCCTGTTTGTACTTATCTACCTCGCTCCGATTCTTGGCGTAACGTTTCTGTTCAGTTCTGTCTTTAAGAATAATTCATACTCCATTCTTGTGAGCACTATTCTTCTTATTTTCGGTTTTGGAACGATCGCTACAGAGCTTGCTAGCTTGGCTCAGATAGAACCTTGGTTTAGTCTAAACTTTGGCGGATCAATCGCAGGTAATGTATTAAATCCAGGTGGTTACCCCCCTCATAACGTAGTTATCGCGGGTCTCAAAACATTTACTGCATCAATCCCCGAAGGCTTGGCAATTATGCTCATTTACTTTGCTACAACGACAATCTTAGGCTTGATCCTATTTGAAAGAAAAGACTTCAATTAACCAAAGCTAAAGAAAAAAACATTCACAGGTTGCAAGATAAAAAACAAAAGGAGACGCATGGCAAAGGCTTTGAATAAGCAAAGCAAAGCTCCACTTATTTGATTAATAAAATTTGAAAAAAATATTAAGCAGCACTTTAAACATCAGTTGACAATATAATTAGTTGCGGTGTGTTTCGGTTTTTCTGGTTTTTCTAAACTTTATTAACGTTATTGTAGATGCTGCCACAAGAATTGTTAAAACAAGTATCACTGTTGGAAACTCGGGAATAGTAGGCGTTGCAGAAGGCGGATTTGAAGGTGAAGTTGTCGGTGAGGCGGACGGTTGTGGAGTAGTTGTGCTCACGGGAACTTGTAGGTTTTGAAGGTTAGGATTTCCTTGTTGCTGCTGGTAGACTTCGTATGGAACTGAGCCTGGACCTGCAGCATAACTTGATGTGGGTGATGATAACATTGGTGTGGCTGATCCGATGCTGGCTGTAACCCAGTAGTTGGCTTGTTGGGGCTGCAAAGTTATTGAGACTGCTGTTTGGGGCGGAATTACAATGGTTGAACCAGCCAAGCCGAGGTAGACTGGAGTTGCGATAACACTACCGTTTACCACTTGGGAAGAAGTCCCCGACGGAGCGCCATAACCAGAACCCGAATAAGGTAGCCAAATCCACGCATTAATTTCAACTGGTGCAGTAGGGATAACTAAGGTTGCAACTCCATTTTTGCCGCTTTGAGCCCACGTTATAACATCAGGTTCATATCCCCAATAGTATGAAGACCCAATAACTGATGCTGACACATAAGCACCTGCTGCTGCCGTTCCGTTAGAATAAGAAACTGTTACGGATAATGAGTTCGTGGGATACTTGGTGACGTTTTGGGTGGCTATTGTGATGGCGATTGAACTTGACACTTGCTGCACCAAATAACCATATTCCATAGCTGGAAATGCATATATTGGAATAGCGGGCATGCTCAGCGAGTTTTGACTGCTACTGGCTGCTCCTAAAAGGGGCACTGGGTAATAAGAGCCGTTATTTGCAGTGACCGTGAAAATGTACTGGCCGTTTGGAAGTTCAAAGGAGGCCCCTGCATAGTGTGTTTGCGTTGAAGCTTCCAGATAGCCAGTCATATTGAATGCGTCGATCAAGAAATAATTAGCCTGAGTTGATGTTTGAATGGTTATCTGCACGTTATTTAGTGCTACCGCGCTGGCAGATGGCAAGAATTCTGAAATAGTAAAACAGAAACTTAAGATACAAAAGAGTGTTATAAAATTAAAAACAGCCTTTGAACTCCGCATAGACTTCATCTCAGAAAAATAAGCTATTATAACAATTAGCGCAGGTATTCAAAAAGTTTCGCTTTTGCATGTCCCTGAAGAAATTAACCGTTTGGTAAGTTAAGTCTATTGATTAATCTTAAAGTACCTATCTTCGAACTTTACAGGCGCTGATATTACGATAAATTTTTGGATTCTACCAGCAACTTCCGAAACATCAAAACCACAGCAACAGACGATATTTATTGGGGAGCTGGTTTTTTGCAAACCGAAGCGGAAAGCACAATAATCTTTATATTATCATAACGATTCAAATAATTTAGAGGCTTTTTAAATGTTCAATCGCAAAGTTTTTGTCATCTTTGTCGTTGTTTTGAGTTTATTCTTGTTCTCTACAATTATTTTGACGGTGTCAGCGCAGTATTACACTTATCCACCTACCCAAAGCCCTACTTCCGCCCCTACAACAACCAGTACACCGCTTCCTACGGCAACAAGTTCAGGAACACATTTAGTTCTATATGAAGGTCCATTATCAACTGGTGCAACTAGCACATCAATGTATGGTTTTGGCAACACGGCTGATAACATTACCTCGCCAGGTCCAACCCTAAATCTACAAGAGGGCACCACTTATACAATGACCGTTTACAACATAGACCCTTCATTGGCGCATTCATGGGAAATAGTATCCACAAAAGCAGTTAGCAATTCTCCCTTATTCGGGGCAGGCATTGAAATCACTAACTTTATACCTGCGGGTAGTTCAGCATCAGTCACTTTTACTGTCAATCAAACTGGCAACTTCTACTATGTATGTACACGACCCGGTCACATCGATCTAGGCATGTGGGGAAACGTAGTAGTGTCATCAGCAATTCCAGAGTTCACGACACCCATAACTGCCACATTTATCATAATGACTCTAACCGCAATATCAGCCATTTTGGTGCGTCAAAGAAGCAAACGTTAACTCAACCCATTAAAAGAAACCTTTACGAATAGGCTTTTATCGCCTACTTTTTCTCTATTATGCGTGGATAAAATCAACATTTGAAAAAAAGCGCATAAGAAAATAGAGGAACCGATTGGATGCAAAAGAGAAAAATTGTGGCGGTTGCCGTTTTGTTGGCAGTTGTTGTTTTAGCCATGGTTGGTTATGAAGTCTTTGTAGCTAACTCGCTTTCAGGTTACACCAAAATTACCTTAAACCCTTATACTAACCCGCCGTGCTCTGTAAAATTCGGCAATACCACTTATTACATAATCTTCTTTTTAATTGGAAATACTGATGAGTGGGGGATGCCCTCATTAAATACCCCGCCTGACCCTTACTTCCAAGTCACAACAAAGCAAACACTCATTGTTTACAGAAACCAAAGTTTCACAGCAACTCCAGGAGCGAGATACAGTTTTGAGGGACTACAAATAGTGGTGGGAAGCGTAAATACAAGTTGGATATCTCCGCCTAATCCACTCTACCAACAAAATACTGACCAATTAATCTTATACGTCAAGTCAACCACTTCAAGCTCTGCGCCAATAGTTTCTCCTATCGCTACACCTATTTCGCCTACGCCCACACCTATCCCAGAAGTACCCATTCCTGCTGTTACGCCCCCCTACATAATTAAGTAAGCAATTATGCCTTTGTTTCTATCAGTGTTCTCTGTTGCTGAGATAGTTTGGTTATCGAAAAACCCAGCAAGTCAAGAAACCTTGACTAAACTAGGTCAAGGAAGCTTTACGAATATGCTTTTATCGTCTTTAATTTCTGATTACTAAGCATGGGTAAAATCGGAAAAGCTCTTGCGCTATCTTTGGCTCTAATCATTGTAACGTCTTGCCTAACTTTGCTGATAGTTAAGCCTGTAAATGCTCAATCGGCAAGTGATATAGTAATCAATCCTAATGGCTATGTTACAGGAACGTATAGCATTCGGCAAGTTGGTAGTACCTATACCTTGACTGCCAATCTTTCGGGTAATATCCAAATCCAAAAAAGCGGCATTACAATAGATGGGTCAGGCTTTAGTCTATATGGGGGAATAGATTTAACCAACGGGATAGGACCAAACCTACCCAGCCCCACTAGACCAGAAATAACCAATGTAACAGTCAAGAACCTGTATGTGAATGGTGGCATTGGCACTAACGGTGGTGGAAACGATACATTCTACAATGATGTCTTTTCAAGCGACAATCAACAGCAAAGCGAATTTTCTATACAATTACTTGGCTGCAGTTACAATAACATATCCTACTGCAGCTTTGACAATGGATCGCAAATTAGCATGGATTATTCGGCAGCCTTCAACACAGTAACTAACTGTAATCTTCCAACCTATGGCATTTTGATTTGGCTAAGTGGATACGAAACTGTCGATGGAAACTATTGGAACGACTACTCAACCAAGTATCCCAATGCAACAGAGATTGACCATTCAGGGGTAGGTAACCAGCCATATGTGTACTACTCTTATCAAAATATGTCACCCAATGGAACTAACACAACCGTAACCTATCAAGACAATCACCCTTTGATGAAACCAGTGACAATTCCATTGAATAATTCAACTACTTCACCAACTCCCTCTGTTCCAGAACTATCCTGGCTAGTCATTGCACCTTTACTTCTATTGCTATTCTCTGTTGCTGCGATAGTTAAGCATCGGAAAAGCCAACAAGTCAAGAAACATTGACTAAACAGGTCAAGGATTGTTGACGAATAGGCTTTTATCGACTATGGGTTGTAAGAGTTAATATGGAAAAATTGGCAAAAACTACTGCTATCTTGTTTTTCCTTATAGCTCTTTTGATGAGTGCCCAGTTGGTGGCTGCTCTTTCCGTAGATGACTGGCCAATGCCTGAACACGACACCGCTAACACCGCGTATTCCTCAAGCGTGGCGGTGACAAATCCCGTTTTAAATTGGACTTTTCCTAACCCAAAGATAACCCATGTTGGAGTGGACCACACTATAGTTAGCTCTGCACCAGTGATTGCTGACGGGTACCTTTACATTGCAGATGCAAATGGCTACAGCAGTTTTTGGTGCCTTAATGCTTCTACAGGACAAGAGGTGTGGACCAACAGCTTAGCCGCTGGTTCCTCAGTAGTATCAGTATCAGACGGAATAGCGTATGTAGATATTGATGAAGGAATTGCAGCTCTAAATGCCTCCACCGGAGCGCAGATTTGGAACATAACAACCCAAAGCACCACAGCATTTGGAGGAGGACCATTCGTCGTCGCCAACGGCGTTTTGTATACGGAATCATATAGTGCCTTGTATGCCCTGAACCTATCAACAAGAGCCCCAATATGGGAATATACTTACCCAAACGGTGGCGTCTCAGGGGGTAGCCTTCCAGCGGCAGTGGATGGACAAGTTTATGGCACATTTGGAGTCAATGGATCGTACAGCTTCGTTTTCGCATTGAACTCTTCTGATGGAAATGAGCTTTGGCGTTTCAATACGGGACAATCCTATCTCTCTACTCCGGTTGTTCACAATGGCTTGCTTTACATTGGCTTAGGCGACAAGGTTTATGCGCTTGATGCTTTAACTGGGAAAGCAATATGGAACTATACAACAACGGGCAGTTTGCCCGTTACTGGTTCTGCGGCTGTTGACGATAACAGAGTTTACATAGGCTCCTGGGATGGAAACTTTTACGCGCTCAATTCTTCCACAGGCGCTGAGCTGTGGACCGTCAATGTTAGATATGTCCATTCGACGCCAGCTGTTGATAATGGCGTTGTGTATGTGAGTAGCGGTGACTTTTATTTGCGTGCCTTTAACGCTTCAACAGGTGCGTTACTTTGGAAGTATCTTACCGTTTCTTCCGATGACTCCAACGCTAAAACTAACTGGATGCTTGCATCTCCAGCTGTTGCTGAAGGCAAAGTTTATGTGGGCACAAACGAAGGAAACGTGCTGGCATTTAGCAATCAACCAGAACATACTCAACTTTTCAGCGTTCTTTTGATTGTACTATTACTGATAGTTGCAGTCATAGTGATAGCCCTTTCTACACTATTTGTGCTGAATAGAAGACATCGAAAAAGCCAGCAGGTCAAGAAACGTTGACTACAGGCAGTCAAGGAAGCTTGACGAATAGGCTTTTATCCGAATCATTTTCTATCATAAATTATGTCAGATTACGCCAAGGGTTTATCTTTACTTCTTGTTCTGACAGTGATTTTGTCAAGTCTGCTCTGCTTTGGCGCTGTCTTCGCACAGTCTGGTAAACCTTCTCCACCGCAATTCATCGTTAGTCTCATACACGCAACCTACAACACCAGTGCAACACATCAAGTTGACAACAGCTCCATCGAATTCAAAATCACAAACCAGCCCTTCACTGTCTCAAGCGCTGTCAATGCAATCTACTACTTGGTGAGGGTAAGGATTCCCACTATGGGCGTTTGGTCCGAACTTCAATCCACCGCCACCTATCACATTCAGTCAAACGGAACCTACACCATTCTAAACCTGCCCATAAGCTCGCCCAACCTGCTTCCGCCACCTCTATGGAATGCCTCGTCTATCGATTTTCAGCTGCAAGCCCAGACAGGTTACTACTCAGAAAAGTACATTCAGGGTCAGATGCCAGGCGCCCCTCTTAACACGTCTGGATACTGGGAAACCAGCTTTAATCCAGCAGAAAAAAGTGACTGGAGCAACACCCAAACACTATCCTTAATAGCAAGCGACATGGTGCCAGAGTTTCCTTGGTTGATAATCATTCCTTTATTTGCCATCATGCTAATTAGCGCATTTTTAGTTAGGTATCGGCGCAGTGGCAAAAGAATTGTGATAAAAAAAACAAAGGTCACTTAGCATGGTTCAGACCTCAACCAAACGCAGAAACATCCTGAAAGCCACAATAATTATCGCAGTAATTGTGGCTTCATCGGTTGGAGCAGTATTTTATCTCTTAACGTATGATAATGTGACGGTGTCAGGGGTCGCAGGAGTTGCTTCTCTTTTGCCTGCAACAAATATTCAAACAATACAATTTCAAGACACACAAATCCGCACAGCAGCCATTACCTTTCATTTTACTACAAACCAAACATGGAGTCCTAGTGGAAACTACTCAGTCATTTTAAAGAACGGACACACCTACAACGTATACATAAGTTACACTATCCTAAGTTCTCACGAATCAGGCTTTGTTACACCTTTTACCGTTAATGCACCTGCTGGACAAACAACAATCAACAAAGACTTTATTCTGCAATGGTAAACAAGACCATTTCCCACTCTGTTATCTCTTCCATCTAGAAGTGATACAACCTATCTAAAAGCCAAAAACCTAACTGACATCTACCTTAAACATCCACTAACCTCAAGTACAATCCAACAATAGAGCATTGCACTTTTTTTAACGAATATTTTCGAAGGGGGTGAGGGCTATTTTAGCTATTTGAGCGCGCACTTTCATCTTTTCTTCCACTTAGCGTTATGAACCAAAGACCTAAACCAAGAAAGAAAAAACCTAATCCATAGCCAAAAAAGTCACCAGCTGTGTCTGCCCTAGGATGATTTAGTTGAACAAATATCATTGCTCCACCAATAGCAAAAAGGAATACGCCTATAAACCCAATTAATGGATGCATGTTGTATCACTTGGATACATTCTGCAAGGTTTTTGTTTAAAAAATTATGGGTGGTTTCAGGGCTCTCTTGCTGAAGAAGGGATTGATGGTGGATAGAGATTTACCTCAAAACTGGTCACCATGAGTACAATAACAGCCAAAAGTTAAGATGGCTGTCAACAGAAAAACGATTGGTCAAGAAACTTTAACTACGCAGGGTCAAGGAAGCTTTACGAATATGCTTTTATCGGCTTTGGTCGCAAATACAAGTATGGGCAAAATCAACAAGATCTCTGTTGTGTTCTTGACTGTTCTTATCGCAGTTTCTTGTCTAACAAATACGGGAGTTAAGCCAGTAAGTGCTCAGAACACAATAATCTCAACAGTAAAAGTTGGATTCGGCCCTGAAGGCTTAGCTATAACTCCTAACGGATTATACGCCTACATTGCAAACGCCGGCAACAACACCATTTCAGTGATTAATACATCCACAAATTCGGTATACACAACAATTAATGTTGGAGACTCCCCATGGAGCGTTGCCATAGCACCAGACGGCGCATATGCCTACGTCAGTAATCGCGATAGCCACACCCTTTCAGTAATAGACACAGCCACAAACAAAATGGCAACAACAATAACGGGCTTTTTCCATCCATACGGCATAGCCATAACTCCAAACGGACATTACGCCTACGTTGCAAACTCCGGCGATAACTCAGTAGCCATCGTAAGCGCCACCACAAATACCATAACCTCAACAATCAACGTCGGCAATGCCCCTCGCGCCGTTGCGGTCACCCCAGACGGCGCATATGCCTATGTTGCAAACTTTGATAGCAACTTAGTTTCAGTAATAGCTACCGCAAACAATACCGTGGTGGATGGTATACCTGTTGGGGGTGGACCTGAAAACGTCGCCATAACACCAAATGGTGAATACGTCTATGTCACAAGCTTCTATAGTGGCTCAATTTCCGTAATAAAAACCGCCACCAACAAGGTGTCTGCAGTTTTGACTGACTTTAGTCAACCTGACTCCGTGGCTATTACACCTGACGGCGCATATGCTTACGTAACAAATTACGCCAAAGACAACACTTACACAGGATTTGTTTCAGTAATAGACACAGCCACAAACAAGGTAATTTCAACAATTAACAACGATGGATTCTTACAGCTAAGTGGAGTAGCTGTGACTCCAAACGGCGAATACGCCTATGTAGCAGTCGGAGGAAACATGAAGGTTGCGGTTATTAGCACCCGTGCCTCAACTCCATCGTCCTCCATTCCAGAGTTAACTTGGTTAGCAATTTTGCCTTTGCTTTTGGCCGGTTTTTCTGTTGCTATTTTGCGCAGGCAAGGAAAAAGGGAAATGCGAGCAAAAATTCACCTTCAAAATAATTCTAGTCTTCAATATGGTCTTCATATTTTTAAAAACATATAAAATAGTGTTGAGTTGTAGTCTAAATTTATTAGATGTTTCAGCAAATACTTTAGGCGGCTTAAGTGAGACCATGCACACAAACAAGGCAGTAGTAATCTTTGGATTAATCCTCTTTTTATTCTCCACTACCTTTGCCTGCGCTTCTGCAGCCTCAACCTCTTTTAGCCTTTCCGCCGAAACAGCATATTACCGTTATCTGCTTCCCGCAGGAACCACCTTTAACGGTTCAATCACTACAAGCGGCACCATTCGTTTTTGGGCAAGTGACCCTAACGGAACCCAGATTGTTAACCTTGGTTTAGTGGATAAGTCTGCAACCTTCAGTTTTGTTGCCCAGCAAGATGGGAATTACACGTTAAATTTTGAAAATGACCTGATCAACACAGTACAGGTTACATTTACGTACACAACAAACCCCGATATATCATCCAACAACCAACCAGCCAACTCACTAAACACCATACTAATCCTCATAGTCCTCACTGTTATAGGCAGTATTGCAATAGTGGTTTTTATGCGTCTCCGCGAAAGAAAACATTTTGTGACACCAAAAGCAAATCAAGAAATTAACCTGAACTGTTCGCGGCTATTGTAGCTATATTAACTAATGTTTCCTCGGCAACGGCTTTTTCCATTAGGCAGATGACTGCTTGGTTCATGTTGCCTTTAAAGTATGGTTTAACAATTTTTAGAGCGAATTCTTTTAGGAGTTCAGCGGGGAGATTGTGAAAAGTTAAGGAGACAAGTAAGTCTTGCTCGGTTGCGGTTTGGGTCATTAATACTTCACAGGGCACCTTTTTCTCACTTAATGCTTAAAAGACGGCTGTTTAGGCGACGCTTTGGATGCGGGGAGAGGTGATTGAAAGTTATCATCCAACAGGCAAATCATCCGTAGGCGTAGCAACCCCGCTTTCTATTGTTTCCGTCTCCTTTAGCGGGGGAGTTTTGTTAATCAAGTTTCGCGCTCCCAAAAATTGAACTGCAACAAACCCAATTAACAACGGGAACCAAAAGCCTGCGCTTCTCACCAGCAGCGCCGTCACAAATGCACTACTATAAGGCAACCCATAAAGCACAAAAAGGCTACCTAAAATAAACTCCAATGAACCCACTGAGAAACTTGCCGCTGCATCCTGAACCGCTGTCGCTATAAAGTAAACAACAATGTAGAATTCCAAGCTTGAAGGGATTCCCAACGCATAGAAAATCAGAATATACACGGCAATTCCAAACGTGTAGGAAAGCAAGTGCAGTATGAAGGGTTTTATTAGCAAACGAGGGTTTTCTCGGAATATCTTAAAACCCGAGTAGTAGCTTTCTAGAGACTGTTTGGTTTGTAGTTCTTTGAAGGGGGTATAGCTATTTGGTCGGAGGGTTTTGTAGAGTTTCTGGTACAGTGCCGCAAAGTTTCTTGCCGCATGCTTGACATAAGCCAAATACAGCAAAACAGCCAAATAAAAGGTGACGCCTGCCAAAAAGATGTAGAAAACATTGTTTATTACCGTGGGCACGCCTGGTTTTAGAAATATCAGTGCGCCTCCGCTGTATAATCCGATGGTTACTATAGTGTAGGCAACTATGCGGTTAGTCACCGCTGAAGCTGCCAGAACGCCGTAGCTTTTGTCAGTTTCTTTTTGCACAAGGTATAGTCTGGTTAGTTCTCCACAGATGGTTGCGCAGGGTATAACTAAATCGCTAAAGTAGCCGACCCAGTAGTAGAGGTAGGCTCTCCTGTAGGAGATGTGCACATTGAGGCTGCGCAAGATGGTATTCCAAGCAGTTGACCAAAAAAACACGGATAAAAGCACCGAGAATAGAGCGAGACTGTAGTAGAAGGCGTACTGGTAGGAGTTTATGCCATCAAGAACTTCGATTATTTTTGGTATGCCAATGTAGAAGTACATGTAAACCAGAAACGCTGTTAAGCCTGCTACCATAATAATG
>JBJKPJ010000045.1:0-15252 GCA_046706605.1 Bathyarchaeia archaeon
TACAACTATTGAATGATTCAAATTTCATCCAAGACCAAGATAGAGCTAACTGGTCCAAGAAATATAAGCGCTTTAAATCCTAAAACAAGATGTTGGAAATCAACATGTCGGCAGTTGCTCTGCTACCGGCCGTTGGTGTATTGTATAGCACCACTGTTTTAAGAATAGCATAATTTCCTAAAAAACCACCACATCTTTAAATGCATGCATTCGTTAGAAGAGGAGCACTTAGGTGATATTGTTTTGTCTCAAAATGTTATCGGTAGAATAACTAATTACCGAATTGGAAGTAAGACCCAACAGTCAAAGGAGTGCTTAATTGAATTCAATAATATGGACGCTGCGGCGGCTGGACAACTAGTTGGGCACAAAGTATTCTGGAGTAGCGGAAAAAATAAATTCACTGGAAAAATCATGGGTTTGCATGGTGGAAAAGGTACCGTTAGAGTAAGGTTTGCAAAACCTGTTCCAGGTCAAGCGATAGGTACTGTTGTCAAATTAATCAGCTAAACTCTCTATTCCCAACTTTCTCTCCGTCTTGACCAAGCCTGCATTTCATTTTTAGGGCGTGGCGTTCTATTTTCCATTCGATTTCCAGTTTCTGTTCGTTTGGTTCTATGCTTACCTAAACATTCTCGGCAATAAACTGGTTTACCTGCCGTAGGCTTAAAGGGAACGGTAGCAGCTTTCCCACAATCACTACACTTTATTTCTGTTCTAGTTTGTTGAGACATTGTTTGTTATTCCTGTTAATTTGAGGCTATGAAAAATAGCGAGTGAATTAACCTGACCATAGTAGGTACCCCCTGACTTAAACGTTTAAACACACTAAGACATTTTGAACCATAGCCATGCCTATTTTTGATGTAGGATTTGCAGATTTTTAAGTTGCATGAACGTTATTTTTTTGGCGCATTCGGATTTGTCAGATGATCGATAAATCCCACTTGCTCTTGGTCCTCTTCAACAACTATCCCGCGAATTTTGCTTCCACCAAGTCGTTCTACCTTTTTAATTTGCGCGCGTGCTTTCCAGATTGCATGATATCACCTCAAAGTGGTTCAGCTGGCTATTTTGGCTTTTACTTACAAAGCGCGTATGTTTTTAAGCTGGAACTTTCGGAAATATTAAAGAAAGCCTATCGAGTTAGTGCCAATGCCACTTTTAGGTCGTTTTTTAATAAACCAATTGTTCCGTCTTCAAAGTGGCGTTTCGTATCCTCCACAAGTGTCTTTATTTTGCAGACTTTGGCAACTTTTTCTTCGCATTCAGTTTTAACTGACCCGACTTTACCACACTTTTCTTGGCATTGGCTGCTTGCACTGTTCAGTATTGCCAAGTACAGGTCTTGAATGTCAAATGGCGGCATATAGTCTTCTGATACATGCTGGATTTTTTGTTTACTCATCTCTTGCAGTGCGTTGTCGGTGAACTGTTTGCTTATCAAGATTGCAGAGTCATAATTGTCACGTTTGATCGTTTTTGCCATGTTATTGACCTCATGTATACCGATGTACTCGTTACTTAACGGTGCAATTATCCTCAATAGTACTTTGTTGTTGGAATTATCAAGTGCTGTTACATCTGTAAAGGTGGAGTTCTTCTGTTTTTTTACGCTTTTGTAGCCGCGAACAGCCATTATTAAGTTGGTTTTGTTTTCACTCATATTCTCATTCACCTTGGGGAATAATACAGTTCGCCAGGGTCACTTTCGTCGAATACAAAATCTTCTAACCTTAGCTTGCCATCGGTGGTTGCCACAACTTTGTATTCTGCTTCCCAGATTGGGCAGATAACCACTTCGCCAAGTATTATGCCTTCTTTTTTGAATGTGTTTCCACACTCAGTGCATTTAACGTTGATTTTGGCACTTCCTCCTTTACATAGTCAGATAATTATGAGTTCTAAGCCAATCGGACTGGTTCTTTCGATACCGCCAAAATATATCGCCCCTATTTTCCGTCTGGAAATCCCATGGTGAAACTAAAACTATGTCGCCTTCTCTTATCCAGACACGCCTTTTCAGTTTACCTCTGACTCTGCAGAGGCGTTCTTTTCCATCTTGGCATTTGACCATGATTCTTTCGGCACCCAGCATTTTCACTGCTATGCCCAATACATCGTTTGGGGAAGGGAGAACCATACTGTCAAGGTTGCCTTCATTTGTTACTTTTCTTCTACCCATTTTATGTTGTCCAGTGTGGCGTCAAACCACGGTATAATCAGAATAATCCGAGAAAAAGCAGCTAAATTCTGGATTTACCCTTTCTCTAAAGAATTCTAACAGAACGTAAATGGTTCCAGCACCTATATTAGGGTATGTGTTCAAATAGACCTTTTTTAAGCTTAAAACTCAGAAAAAACCAGAAATAGCAGATTTTTCGGGAAAATACACAAAAAAATATTTCCAATTAAAAAAAACGCCAATAATTTTCAACCTTTATTAGTCTGATGTGGCAATTGTTCCCTGAAGAGTTTCTCTTATCCTCTTGGAATCGACTGATTGAATAATTGATTCTTTTCTGAACCTAGCGCGCTAGTTGCAACAAAGCCTTTCAACCTCGAAAGATAAGAAAGTACAAGCAAAACCTTTGCCCTACGTGTTTCATAGAAAGATTCGGTCCCAGACGATAGATCTATAGAGCCGTTGAAAGCAAATATTGGAAAAAGCAATTTGGCGACTAATCATGAAGATCGTAAGAGGCTGGAAACGAATAAGTCACAAAGGTGGATTTATTAGCGATGTCACTGGCCAGACTCTGGTTATCGCAAAGGAGGCGTTCCGAGAGCACTACCATGTTTTACTTTTTAGGCACGAGCGAACCGATGACTCTCAAGGCAGCAAAATATCTCCAGAGTATCCCACTGAAACTAAAGCTGAGACGTATGCAATAGAGTGGATGAAAAAGAACCCTAAGGGGCGACTGTAAAACAAGTGGCTTCCTCTGGCTTTCTATTCTTTAAAAGAACAATAATTCCGCATGTTAGAAAGAACTCCCTTTGTATAGATAAAATCGAACTTGGGTTAAATGGTTAAACCATTGGCAAAGTGACCCAGATTATGACTGCGATTTTTGGTTTTAAGTCAAGACTAAAAATGTGTAGTTTATGGTGTTCCACAGTCATTTACTCAGTTGAAAAAGTGGTTTTAGTGTTTTGTCTTAGCGCTCGCTATTTATGGTTAGAGGTTTATGGGTGCTTTTTTTCTTAATAAGCGTTCTTGCCGTGGAGGCGGGAATGAAAGCAGTTTGGGGGATTTTTGGTTTTGGCTTGTTTTGGTGGGTTTCAAGGGCTTGGGCGCATGTTTGAGTTTTTTTACATTTTTTTATAAATTTTCCATGGAATAGTTTTGTTGGTCTCTATCAATTCGAATCTATAATGTCCAATAGGTTTAATAAACCACAAAGCTTAAATATCAAAAGCGTTCATCTGCTTGTTTGCGCGGGCCGAATGTACTATTTTCTAGCCAGATTGGCCTATGGTGACGGTTCTACGCATATTAAAAGAGGTAGACGAAATGAGCAAAAAAGAAACACCTAGAACAACTCAGCGCACGGTTGACAAGTGCCCTGAGTGTGGTAGCGAGAACTTAGTTCACGATTATGATACTGGAGAAACAGTGTGCGGCGACTGTGGTCTAGTCGTTTACGAGCAAATGATGGATAAAGGACCAGAATGGCGCGCCTTTACACAGGAAGAAAAAGCTTCCCGAAGCCGCGTAGGAGTCCCAACCTCTTACAGCGTCCACGACAAAGGCTTATCTACAGCCATCAGCCAAGTTGACCGAGATGCATTTGGCAGAAAGCTGCCATTATCCACAAGACTGCAGATGTGGCGTCTTCGCAAATGGCAAATCCGTAGTAGAGTCCACTCCTCCATTGACCGTAACCTTGCCCAAGCTATGGCGGAACTTGACCGATTATCCGACAAAGTCTACATACCTCCACCAATAAAAGAAAAAGCCGCAGTTGTTTACCGAAAAGCACTAGACAAAGGCTTAGTACGTGGAAGATCTATTGCCGCTATTGCTGCGGCTGCCTTGTATGCTGCTTGCCGTGGAAGCGGAACACCACGAACGCTACGGGAAATCGCTGAAGCAAGCCTTGTTGACAAAAAAGATGTTGCAAGATGCTACAGGCTGCTACTTCGTGAACTTGAAGTCCACATGCCCATTGCTGACCCACTGACTTATGTTTCAAAGATTGCTGAAAAAACAGGCATCTCAGGCAAAACGCAGGGTGCAGCTATCCAGATTCTGCGTGAAGCCAGACGCAAACGTGCTGCTGCAGGAAAAGACCCAATGGGGTTAGCTGCTGCTGCCTTGTATATTGCATGTTTGCAAAACAACGAGAAGAAAACCCAAAAAGACATCGCTGAAGCTGCAGGCGTCACAGAAGTTACTGTTCGTAACCGCTACAAGACTCTTAAAAAACAGTTAAATCTTGAATTGCCCGATTAAGGGCTTCTTTCCTTATTTTTCCGTTTCAGGTTCTTCTTTTTCTAGTTCCATGACAATAATGCCAAGATAACCGCATTCTTCACAATAATATTGTTTAGGAGTCAACCAAATTGATAGGCTACTGGCAAGCTGGATTTTTGGGCTGGCGCATCTTGGGCAGTAAATTTGGGTTGGTTTACGGCGTTTAGCACTTTTTAGAACATCGCGGATGCCGCCTACTTTTTTCATTTTTCGAAATATTCACCTATCTGACTGGTAACTTTGCGTTTATTGCAGTTCGACGTTTTCCTGTGGATAACCCATTTTTATGAGAAAATCCCGAACTCGGTCGCGGTGGTCGCCTTGAAGCATAATCTGCCCGTTTTTGTGTGTTCCGCCACAAGCACAATAAGTTTTGAGTTTTTGAGCGATGTTTTGTAGGTTCGAATTTTTGTCATCCATGCCGTCGATTATTGTGGTTGCTTTGCCAAATTTCCTGGTTTCAAGGCGTATGCGAATACGTTGTTGCTCTTTTTCTATTTCTCCACAAACGCAAAGATCCTTTGGTAGTCCACATGTTGAACAAACTTCAGCCATGACACTCAGAAGTGAATTATCACTGGGTGTATATAAGAGTTTCAAAAACATGGGCAAAACGATATGCTTGCTTGTTTCAGCTTGTTCATTTCCAAAACTCATCTTCTTTGTCTATGTTGGTATGGACTTTTTGGTGGTTGGCGGAGCAGTGTGTTGCATGTTGTTAGTTAAGGAAAATTTTGGTAAATTTAGATAAGTTGATGCGCAAGCTTTAATTACGATTTGCCCGCTTTGCCACATAATGTATGATTCAAACGGGTTGCGAATAGAGAAACTATTTAATGAAACCTATGATATTTCATTTTTACATTATCCTCAACTGCCTAGGTCAGCAACGGGGATTAACCCTGAAGAATTAACCTTCAACCAACTAAAAGTAAACCAGTCACATGGAGCAAAAAATTAATGAGCCAAAAATTGAAAATAGCCTTCTATTGGGCTGCAAGCTGTGGCGGTTGTGAAATCGCCGTTTTAGACTTAAACGAGAAAATCCTTGATGTCGTAGCGCTCGCAGACATTGTTTTCTGGCCAGTAGCCATGGACGTCAAGTACAAAGATGTCGAAGCACTTCCAGACAAACACATCGACATAACCTTCTTTAATGGTTCTATCCGCAACTCAGAGCAGGAACACATTGCGAAACTTCTCCGAGCAAAATCCAAAGTACTGGTTGCTTTCGGCTCCTGTGCCCACGAAGGCTGCATCCCAGGCTTAGCAAACTTGACTGACAAAGCGGAAATTTTCGAGCAAGTTTACATTAAAGACAAATCAAACGTGAATCCACAAGCGGTTACGCCTAAAACCCAGTCACAAGTAAAAGAAGGCAGCCTAAAAATCCCCGAATTCTACGACACAGTAAAAACCCTCGACCAAACCGTTGACGTGGACTACTACCTTCCAGGTTGTCCACCACCAGTTAAACTAATCGCAGCAGCAGTTGACGCAATCGCCAACAATAAGCTTCCACCCAAAGGCTCAGTTCTTGCTCCCCTCAAAGCAGTTTGCGACGAATGCCCCAGAAAACGTGAAAACAAAAAAATCGACAAAATCTACCGTGTCCACGAGAAAGTTCCTGAACCAGAAAAATGCCTCATGGAACAGGGCATTGTCTGCATGGGAATGGCGACAAGAAGCGGCTGTGGCGCTCAATGCTTAAAGGTTGATATGCCTTGTACAGGCTGTGGCGGAAAGGCACCAAATGTTCCAGAACAAGGCGCTGCAATGATAACGGCTTTGGCTTCAATCTTGGGTTATGATGGGGTTGAAGGCAAAAGCAAATACACAGAAAAAGAAATCGAAGATATAATTAACCAGGTAAAAGACCCAGTTGGCACTGTCTACATGTACAGTTTGCCTTCATCAATTTTGAAGAGAAAGGTGATTAAAAAATGAAAGAAATATTAATTGATCCAATTACACGCCTTGAAGGACACGGAAACGTATCCATATTTTTAAACGACCAAGGCGAAGTCGAAAACGCATACCTAAAAATTCCCGAACTTCGCGGTTTCGAAAAATTCTGCATCGGCAGAAAAGCAGAACTTATGCCGCAGCTTACCACAAGAATCTGCGGTGTCTGTCCTGTAGCTCACCACTTTGCAGCCACCAAAGCTTTGGATGTCGCATTCAACGTTGAACCGCCTGAACCGGCAAAAAAACTACGGGAACTCATGTACGTTGCTTACTACATTTACGACCACACTTTGCACTTCTATTTCCTTGGTGGTCCAGACTTTGTGGTTGGTCCTGATGCCCCCGCAGAAAAACGTAACATCCTTGGCGTTATAGAAAAAGTCGGTTTGGATGTTGCTAAAGAAGTTATAAAACACCGCGCTTACGGACAGAAAATGACCGAAATCATCGGTGGAAAAGCAACTCATCCAGTCTGCGGTTTGCCAGGTGGGCTTTCAAAGCCGCTTAGCGAAGAAAACCGTCAGGAAATGGAAAAGATGGCGCTGTCCAGCCTGAACTTTGCTCAGTTTACCCTTAAAATCTTCCATGATGTAGTTTTAGGCAACACGAAATATGTTGATTTGATTTTAAGTCAAGCCTATACCATGCCAACCTACTACATGGGAACCGTGGACGAACACAACAAAGTCAACTTTTACGATGGCAAAGTCCGCGTTGTTGACCCCAAAGGCAACGAATTCTTAAAATTCGAAGCCAAAGATTACCTCAAACACATCGGTGAACACGTCGAAGAATGGTCATACAGCAAATTCCCGTACCTTAAAGCAGTCGGCTGGAAAGGACAAGTTGCAGGTACAGACAGCGGTGTTTACCGTGTTGGTCCGCTTGGGCGATTGAATGCTTCGGATGGTATGGCAACTCCGCTTGCACAAGCCGCATACCAGGAAATGTACAAGACGCTTGGTGGCAAACCTGTGCACAGCACTTTGGCTTTCCACTGGGCAAGATTAATTGAGTTGCTTTACGCCACTGAGCGAGCTGTGGAGCTTGTTAAAGACCCAGAGATTACCAGCACAAATGTGCGAAACAAGCCAGGTGAACCAGGTCAAGGTGTTGGCATTGTTGAAGCAGCAAGAGGCACCCTAATCCACGACTACACGCTGGACAAAGATGCGCTAATGAAGGACGTTAACCTGATTGTTGCAACCACCAACAACTACCCTGCAATCTGCATGAGCATTCGTGATGCAGCCAAAGGTTTAATTCACGGCGGCAAAGTTGACCAAGCTACACTTAACATGGTTGAAATGGCTTTCAGAGCCTACGACCCATGTTTTGGATGTGCAACTCACGCTGCTGTCGGACAAATGCCGATGACTGTAAACCTGTACAATGCTCAAAAGCAGTTAGTTAGCTCTGTTAGTCGTCCATAAGCCATTTTTGGCTTTTTCTTTTGTTTTTGTTGTGAACGCGCTAAATCCCTGAGATTTTAGGGTAAACCCTTAAGTGAATATGCACCCACTTATCTTTAAGTGTGAACAATATGCAGGTGCCCCCTCAACCTCCAAATCCAGAACACAAACGGATGAAACGGGAAAAGAAAACTATCGGCTACATGGTAGACATATACTGCAAAAACCACCACAACACACACGGCGCACTCTGCCCAGAATGTCAAGCCTTCAAAGAATATGCATTTATGCGCCTAGACAAATGTGTCTTCCAAGACAAAAAAAGCACCTGCGGCAAATGCCTAATCCACTGCTACAAACCAGACATGAAAGAAAAAGCAAAAATCGTCATGCGCTACTCAGGACCAAGAATGATGCTGTATCACCCAAGTTTAGCGTTGCATCATGTTTGGGATGCCCGACGAAAGCCACCTGTATTGGTTAAAAAAACAACTTAGAAAAAGTTTTTCAAGCCCCCGTCTTACTTTTCTTTGGTGCAAACGTGGCTGAAAACATCGCAAAAGACCTAAAAGACTGGTTTGCTGGGGCAAAAAAAATTGTGGTGGCGGGAATTGGCAACCCCATCCGTAGCGACGATTATGTGGGCTTAAAAATTGTGGAAAACCTAAAAGGCAAAGTCCCACCCACCGTTTGCCTGCTAGAATGTGAAACTGTTCCTGAAAGTTTTCTTTTAGATATCGAAGAATTCCATCCCACCCATGTATTGCTGGTTGATTCTGCACTGCTGGAGCTAAATCCAGGGGACACCAAACTTGTAAAAGTCGGGCAAGTGGCAAATTTTTCAGCGGTGACAACCCATGTTTTGCCGCTAAATATCTTCTGCGAATACATACAGCAGGCGACAGGAGCCAAAATTGCGTTGCTACTGGTGGAACCCAAAAACATGGAGTTCGGCGAAGGTTTAACCCAAGAACTGCAGGAATCAGCTGAAAAGTTGACCAAAATTCTGCTAGGCTTGCTTAAGTAATGATTTTTTTTAGCTTGATATAAATTAATTAGCAGGTTTTAAGTAAACAGTTTACTGGGAAAATGTTATGGCTGACAAAGTAGTAATCATTATGGGTTCCGAGCGGGATTTAGATTTTTCACGTGACATCGCAAAATACCTCAAACTGTTAAGCATAACCTACGAGTTCCGTGTCGCTTCAGCCCATAAAACCCCCGAAAAGGTGCTGGAAATAATCCGCGAGTTTGAAACCCAAAAAATCATCTACATCACCGTCGCAGGCCGCTCAAACGCTTTGAGCGCATTTGTTGACGGAAACACCACCAAACCCGTAATTGCATGTCCACCCTACAGCGAAAGGTTCAGTGGAGCAGACATCTACTCATCACTACGAGTTCCAAGCGGCATCGGCAGCGTGGTAACCATCGAACCTGAAGGAGCAGCGATTTGTGCCGCAAAAATTTTGTCACTGGGAGACCCGCAACTTGCGGTTGCGGTGAAGGAGTATCAAGACGGCAAACGCATGGAACTTGAGAAAGCTAACGAGTCCGTTCAAAAACTGATGTAGCTGCTTTGATGCAGTTTTCTATCGCTCCTTTTTGTATATGAATTTTTCACTCTTTTATAACTTCAAACGATGAAGTGATTGGCACCGCTGCCTTTAGCATTCCGCCTACCGAACAGTATTTTTCTTCTGACAGCTTTATTGAGCTTTCCACTGCTTCAGGAGTGACGTTTGGTCCTTTTACAATGTATTTGAGGTGGATTTTGGTGAAAACTCTGGGCGGCTCCTCTCTTCTCTCTGCGGTGGCTTCCACATTGTAACCCGTAACATTGAGCCGTTTTTTCCTCAAGATGGTTAGAACGTGGAAACTGCTACAGGAAGCTAAACTTGCCAACACGTTTTCCATGGGAGATAATGCTGTTTCTTCTCCGCCGTGTTCTTTTGGCGCGTCAAAATTTACAGTTAAACCCTTCTCGTTTTTGGCTTGCAGCCGAAGGTTCCCTTTCCATTCAACAGTCATTTTCTTGGTTGTCGACATATATCATCATCAAACTTATGCGCGAGCAAAACTCGCCTGTTATAAAGTCATCTCTGCGTCAGTTAAAAGAATTTTCAATATAGACTCGATAGACGCTCGCCCGCTGCGTAACTAAAGAATGATTACTTGAAACGTAATTCGGATAATGCAAAATAAAAAATTATTGCTGGGCGAATCATGCGCTTAGCAGGGATATTGGGTGTAGAATGGCGACTTATGATTGATAGCTAAACGCTGATCCGCCAGCATGCGTTTGAAGCTCCGGGTCCGTCTATTTCCGGTAAATGTACTGGTACTTTACAGCTTTTTAATGGTTTTACCAATAAACTATAGAGCTTCTGTTGGATTTGCTTAATGCCGCTAGCAGATATAAGTCACCGATAGCACTCAACAAGCTTTTCCCTGATAGTTGCTAATAGAAGTCCATTCATTTTTCTGTTTTTTTAGAAAAAATATTAATTCACTTCTCTATCACTAAATTCTCTGAGGAGAGTCATGTGTGGCAATAAGCAATAGGTTATTTGCTTGTCCTAAATGTGGCGAACTAACTCTATCAATCCATCGAAGGACTTATGAAACAACTGTTATTTTTTTCTGCAGCAGCTGTCGGCTAAACGCAGAGTTTGAGCCATCAAAAGAGGCATACTTTGATGCAGAGAAAGCTTGGCAAGAATTCACAGCGCGATATATGCAAAAAGAAAAACATCAAAAAGTGCACGTATAGCAAATATACCGCTCCTTAATTGGCGCTACTTAATCACTCTACGTGGGTCTCAATATTATATGTAGAATAAACTCACAATGAATACAGGAAATTTGTGATTTTAAGCTATCTTGTGTTAACATGTCTTCAAACCCTTTGAAAGAGGCAGCTGCAAAGGTGAATATCGCTTTGCAGTACTCGACGCAAAAGAACGGTCAGGTTACCCCGCGAACTTTATCTGCCTGCTGCCTAGAAAACTCTGCGTTAACGGCAAACCGCTGAGTCTTTTTGCACAAAGGTTCGGTGAAAACAGTATCAACTGTGCGATTGAATTAATAGAGGACGCCATTAAGCATGAAGAGGACGAGCAAGTAAAAGCAGAACTGAAAAAACGCCTCAATACCTTGGCATTTAATAATAGATCCATGTTTTCAAAATTAAATACAACTTGCACCATATACAGACAAGTTGTGTAAGAGTATGATTAAAGCTTTGATCGTGTATGGCACACGCTATGGAACAACTGCAAATACCTCCGAGGTCATTGCAGATTTGCTCAGACACGAAGGGCTAGAGGTTAAAGTTATCGACGCTAAAAAAGAGAAAGTGCAAAACATTAGCGACTTCAAACTCATCATTGTGGGCAGCGGCATCCAGATGGGCAAATGGGCAAGCGAACCTGAAGACTTTATCAAAAAACACCAAAATGAGCTCGCCCAAAAGAAACTTGCCCTATTTGTAAGCTGTGGCGGAGCAAACCCCTTATCCGAAGGCGAACAGAAAGCCAAGGAACTCAATGATGCCAAAAGGAAGTATCTTGAAGACAAAGCTGTTGAACTCAAAGTTAACCCTGTTGCTTTAGGCTTCTTTGGAGGATGCTACGACTTTAACAAGATGTCGTGGTTCTTTAGAAAAACCCTCTCGTCCATTAAGCCAAAACTTGAAGGTGCGGGTTACAAGGAAACAGCAACTGGCGTTTATGACCTAAGAGACTTGGATGGAATTAGACGCTGGGCTAAAGAATTGGCTAACACGGTTACCTAAAGCACTGAGCGTTAACCTCTATAGAATATAGTGAACAAATTAAACAGTTGCAGAACTACATCACATGGGCGTGGCATCATGAAAGAGTTGAAACTAAGAGTTGCATTCGTGAGTCAAGACGGCGTAATTGTTGAGTTGACTAACGTTAATAACAAAAACTTAGCTGATGGCATATCTGATCTGTCCGATGAACTTTTGAAGCGAATTTAACAAAAAATAACCTAACTGTTTTTTTCTGGCGTATTCCATATTTAGCTGGGGCAAATACCTCTTTACGGCTTAGATAAATTGATATAAGTTCAGAAGCTAATTACAGAACCGAATCTGAGGCAGCATATATGGGCAGCGTTAAAGATTTACAAGTAACTCAAAAACCAACCCAAACCACGATGGGCACAGGCAGGTTTATCTTTTCTGACCGCTACAGCGTGTTTGACTGGGGCGAAATGCCCGACCACATCGAAGGCAAAGGCGCAGCGCTATGCCTTATGGGTGCCTACTGTTTTGAGCAGCTAGAAAAACTTGGCGTCAAAACCCACTACAAAGGCTTAGTCAACGAAAAAGGCAAGGCCGTCAGCGTCTTGGAGCTAAAAGCGCCCTCAAACGTGATGGAGGTGGCGTTAGTTAACGTTTACTGCCCCCAAACCCGTGTACAAAACGGTAAAGTAGTCCACGACTACAGCCAATATACTCCTGAACTGAAAAACTGCCTTATCCCGCTGGAAATCATCTACCGTAACGGCTTGCCAGAAGGCTCCTCGGTTTTTAAGCGGCTTGCCCAAGGCAAAGTCACCCTACAAGACCTCGGCTTAGACCACCAGCCCACCCCCGGCGAAACCTTAGCTAACCCCATCTTTGACGTAAGCACCAAACTTGAAGAAACAGACCGCTACGTCACATGGGCAGAAGCAAAACAAATTGCAGGGCTGACAGATTCTGAACTTGCCAACGTGAAAACAGTGCTTTTGAAAGCAGACCAAACCATAACAAGCGCCGCAGCAACCGCTGGGCTAAAGAATGAGGATGGAAAAATTGAGTTAGCTTTTGACGGCAACCGAAAACTCATGCTTGTAGATGTGTTGGGAACGCTTGATGAGTGTCGTTTCACTTTTGGCGGGGTACATGTAAGTAAAGAGGTTGCAAGGCAATTCTACAAGAAAACAGGCTGGTACGCGGATTTGGAGCAAGCAAAAAAAGACGCAGAAGCCAAAGGCGTGCAGGACTGGAAATCGCTCTGCAAGTCGTACCCGCCAAACCTTGACTCCAAACTTAAGCTGATAATCAGCCAAATGTATATGTCTGTGGCTAACGAGATGACAAAACTTAAACTATTTGATACACCAAACCTTGCCCAAGTAATCGACAGTTACAAGGCATACATGAGTGAAAAATCATGATAAAAGACACGATAAAACAAACAATCGCAAAATATGACCCCCCAAAAATCCGCATAGGCGTCTTAGGCTCCCATAGTGCACTAGAGATAGCTTCAGGAGCCAAGCAAGAAGGCTTCGAAACCGTCGTGGTGTGCCAAAAAGGCAGAGATAAAACCTACACCAAATACTACAAGGGCGTATTTGACCACGTTTTGATGCTCGACAAGTTCTCACAAATAACCAGCCCTGAGAGCGTGAAAAAACTCACTGACCTAAACACTGTTTTTGTCCCCAACCGTAGCTTTTCTGTTTATGCGGGTTATGAAGCAATTGAAAACCAGTTTGCTGTGCCCATGATGGGAAACCGCCAAATGTTACGCACCGAAGAACGCAACACACCCAAAAACCAACTCTATCTACTCCAGAAAGCAGGGATTGCGACACCCCGAACCTTCAAGTCGCCTAAGGATATTGACCGCTTAGCCATCGTAAAGGTCGCTGAAAAAGAACGCGCCATCGAACGCGCCTTCTTTTACCCCTCAAACCCTTATGAATTTAGCAAGCTGGCAGGTGACCGCATCGCTAAAGGTATAATCACCCAGGAAGCCCTTGACCAAGCCTTGATTGAAGAGTACATTATCGGCGCCAAATTCAACGCCAACCTCTTCTGGTCGCCGCTAACAGACGAGATTGACCTGTTGGGTTTTGACCGCCGCATCCAAACCGACCTTGACGGTGTACTGGACCTGCCCGCGCAGGAACAGTTGGAGCTTAATGTTCCCACCCAGAACATTGAAATCGGTCACATGGGCGCCACGATGCGGGAGAGCCAAATTGAAAAAATCTTTGAAGCAGCAGAGAAATTCGTGGAAACCTGCAAACAGGAGTATCCACCCGGCATGATTGGGTTGTTTGCGTTGCAGGGTGCGGTCACCAAAAACTTGGACTTTTACGTTTTCGATGTGAGCCCCCGTGTTCCAGGCTGCCCATGTGTGGAGCCCACCTCGCCCTACATGAAGTACAAGTACGGCATCGAAGTTGGTCCAGGTAGGCGCGTCGCCATGGAAATCAAACGCGCAGTCAAAGAAGGCAGATTAGCAGATGTGGTAACATGATAACAAGCACAGACATAGCCAAAATAATCGAAAAATATGACCAGAGCAAATTGGCAATCGGCACCTTGGGCAGCCACAGTTCGCTAAACATTTTCAAGGGCGCCAAAGAAGAGGGTTTCCGCACAGTTTGTATCTGCAAAGAAAAAGACGCCATCATGTACCAAAAGTACCCGTTGGTTGACGAATTAATTATCGTAAAAGACTTCGCTGAACTGTTAAACGAGAAGTTACAGACGAGGCTGCGGGAACTCAACGTGATTCTAATTCCCCACGGCAGCTTTACCGCGTACCTGAGCACAGAGCAGCTAACCGACAATCTTCATGTGCCCATGATGGGAAATCGCCAGCTGCTGCATTGGGAAGCCAACCGCAAAAGCCAAGAGGAATGGCTTCGTCAGGCTGGGCTTCGGTTGCCCGCTGTTTTTAAGTCTCCTGACGACATTGACCGCCTAGTCATCGCCAAGTTACAAGGCGCCAAAGGCGGCAGAGGCTACTTCCTTGCCAACTCGCCAAAGGGCTTCTACAAGAAAGCCGAAGAAATGATTAAACGTGGATTACTTACTAAAAAGGACCTTGAGGGCGTGCATCTGCAAGAGTACGCGTTGGGCGTTAATGTTTATCCAAGCTACTTTAGCAGCATCATAAACGATGACGTGGAACTTTTGGCAATGGACCGCCGATACGAATCCGCTGTGGACTCCATTGGCAAAATCCCCGCCGCAGAACAACTCGAAATCAACGTCATCCCCACCTACACCGTTGTCGGCAACTTCCCCATAGTGCTCCGCGAATCGCTGCTTCCGGAAATGATGCGAATGGGCGACAGTGTCCACAAAAAAGCCCGCGAACTAGCCCCGCCAGGCATCATCGGACCCTTCTGCTTAGAGACAGTCATAACCGACGAAGCCAAAATCTACACATTCGAAATCTCAGCACGCATCGTGGCAGGCACCAATGTAGGCATCGGCACCTCACCCTACGCTTACCTCAAGTACGGCGAGAACATGTACATGGG
The DNA here is from genome assembly GCA_046706605.1 of Bathyarchaeia archaeon. Taxonomy (GTDB): domain Archaea; phylum Thermoproteota; class Bathyarchaeia; order Bathyarchaeales; family Bathycorpusculaceae; genus Bathycorpusculum. The sequence goes on from JBJKPJ010000045.1 coordinate 15,163, forward strand.
CAGACGCATCTCCATGGAACTAAAAGAAGCAGTCAAACAAAAACGGCTACAAGAAGTCGTTGCCTAAACAATCCTTTTTAGGGAAACCTT
>JBJKPJ010000046.1:0-2081 GCA_046706605.1 Bathyarchaeia archaeon
ACTTGGCACACGCAACCTCGCGCCTGGCTTGAACGTTTACGGCGAGCGACTAATCAAGTTTAAGGGCACTGAGTACCGTGTTTGGGATGCTTTCCGCAGCAAACTGGCAGGAGCAATCATAAAAGGCGTACAAAATGTGCCTATTGAACCAGGTTTTAAAGTGCTCTATCTTGGCGCAGCGTCTGGAACCACACCCAGCCATGTCTCTGACATTGTCGGCGAAACGGGTCATGTTTACTGCGTGGAGTTTGCTCAGCGTTCCCTGCGAGATTTAGTCAACAACGTAGCAACTTATCGCCCCAACATTTCACCAATCCTAGACGACGCGCGGATGCCTGAGCGATATGCCCTGTTTATTTCAGGCAAAGTCGACACCATCTACTGTGACGTAGCCCAGCCGGAGCAGGCTAAACTTTTAGCTGACAACGCTGACGTGTTCCTCAAGCCGCAAGGCTGGGTAATGTTGGCATGCAAATCCCAAAGCATCGACGTAACCATGGAGCCAGAGCTGGTTTACCAGCAGGAAGCCCGCATACTCAAAAAACGCGGCTTTGAAGTAAAAGAAATTGTGCCACTTGAACCCTTCGACAAAGCACACGCCATGATAGTGGCCCAACACACCTAATTTTTTTTTAGCCACAGCTCATATTTGATGCCTTAGCCCCTTAGCAATTTCATGCAGATACCATAAGAGGAAAAAGTTCTATTGGTGGAAAACCAGTTCAAAGATATTGAATTGGTAGACCAGTGTACTTGAGTGTGTTTTGCGAGTTCTGTTAAGTCTATGTGGGCTTAAAGAAAGCAGATGCCCAAATTCTTGAGGGCTATCAACTCTACCCCAAATTACATCCGACCACATGAAACATTAGATGGCAAAACCCCTGCCGAAGCGTTAGAATCAAAGTTGAAGGACATAATAAATGGCTGACTCTAATACAAAATGCAAGCGAACCGCGCAATGATTAGCATATTCATTTATATATTTAAGGTGTAAAGTTGCTTCAACACCAGAAGGTGCGATACCCTACTTGACTAAGAAGAAAGCAAGAAAAAAAGCGCCTGATGAAGTAAGAGCCTCTCAAGAGTTTAGAACGTATTATGATTGTTTAAAGAAGAACAGCGAAATTTACAGAAGAGTTTTTGATTGTATAGAGGCAATAAAGGAATACTGGCAAGTTGGTGACAAAGTAGGGAGAGCCAAGTTTCCTGATTATTATGTTCAAAAATACGACATTGACAACTTGTATAGATTAGAATCAGGAGATTGCAGACTCGCTTATACCATATTAGGTGATGGTTGTTTACTTGTGGTGTGTATCCTAGAATTTTTTGAAACTCATAAAGAATATAGTGAAAGATTTGGGTATGACGCTTAAAGTTTCGTGCTATTGTCAAGCAGTTGTTTTAGTTTTGCGTTATCTGGAAATATCCAGATAATCTTTGTTGTATTGTATGTTATTTTGTTTGAGCATTCTAAGTATTCTAGTACTCTGTTGAATGTTTGGTATTGTATTCTTTTTGGTAATGATTTCCACAGTTGAGTCTTTGTTTGATATGTATCACTCGTCTTTATTGCGTTCTCAACCATTAGTATAGTCTGCAGATTAGGTTCATGTAATACTTTTGTCATTTTATCGTAATACTCCTTTAATAAATAATTTAACTATACTAACTACTTACTGCAATTCGCCTTATAGTTATACAATCTTATATAATTTGCGTATGGTTTGTCTTTATCTTTAATCTGTTGTATGTGCGTTAGTGTTGTAATGTTGTTTATTTATTAGTGTATTTACTATGTGTGTTGTGTAGCTTTTAATTTGTGTTAGCATTAGGGCAAACGAATAGTAACATGGACACAGACAAATAAATAACAGAACCGTTTTGCGGGGGCTTTTTATAATAGTTGGCTCTTAGCCTTCTGGTATAAGCAGTGATGTTTTATGGAAATCATACAAGGAATTCACAGGGTTGATGAAGCCAGCAGCAACATGGCTCACAGTAACGTCTATTTGATTATAAATGAGAAGGAGCTTTTGGTTGTTGACACTGGAACGCCAGGTAACGCCAAAAAAATAGTT
>JBJKPJ010000047.1:0-5116 GCA_046706605.1 Bathyarchaeia archaeon
CCAGACGCAAGCAACTTGAGGATGATTTGCGATCAAGCGAGGAACGCTTCCGTGCAATCAGCACTTCCGCAATGGACTCAATTATCTTGAGTGATGCAGAAGACAATGTGATTTACTGGAACCCTGCAGCTGAGAAAATTTTCGGCTACACAGCAAACGAGACTGAAGGCAGAAAACTGCTAGATCTAATTATTCCACCTCATGGCCACAGCAATCACCTGAAACTGTTAGCAGATTTGCAGAGTGAATCTCTGCCTAGAAAGCATTTTGAATATTTAGCTCAAAAGAAAGACGGCAGCCTATTCCCAATTGACCTCGCCGTTGTGTCGGTTAAACTCAAAGGCAAAGTTTGCCTTCTATCAATCATCCGGGACATCACCGAATGGAAAGCCATGGAAGAAACTCTAAGGCAAGAACGCGACATGCTGGAAAGCGTGGCAACAAACATTGATGCGGGATTGATAATTATCGGTAAAGACTACCGTGTAATGTGGACAAACCGCAAGTTAAAGCGAGCAAGTGGCGACCAAGAACTCGAAAACAAATTCTGTTACTCTGTCCTAAACGATGAAACCGGCACCATTTGCCAAGACTGCGGTGTTAGAAAGATCTTTGAAAACGGCATCGACATAGACCGCCATGACTACCACATTAAACATGGCAACCGTGACAGGTGGATTGAGCTGATTGCAACCCCTGTAAAAGACAAAAACGGCAAAGTTGTAGCCGCGTTGGAACTTACCATTGATGTAACTGAACGAAAACAGCTTCAAAATAAACTTGCAGAATACTCGCAAGGACTAGAAGAGCTGGTGCAGAAAAGAACCAAACAGCTAAAGCATACTCAAGCTGAACTTGTCAAGTCAGAGCGGTTGGCAGCGATTGGTGAATTAGCCGGCATGGTTGGGCATGACCTGCGTAATCCATTGTCAGGAATTAAAAACTCTGCGTATTTCCTGAAAAAGAAAGGGGCGTCAATTTCGCCAGATCAAGCAAATGAAATGCTTGCTACTATTGACAAATGCGTTAATTACTCCAACAAAATAGTCTGTGACTTATTAGATTACTCAAGAGAGGTTCAGTTGGCACTGCAAGAAGAGTCGCCAAAACAGATATTAATTGACAGCTTAAACATCCTTGATATTCCCTCATCAATCCAGCTCCAAAACAGACTAGAAGACAAACCGACCCTGCTTATAGACCCTGAACAAATAAAACGAGTTTTCATAAACTTGATCAAAAACGCTATTGATGCCATGCCAAACGGAGGCAAAATAACCATAGAAAGCAAACAAATCGACGGATATTTGCAGATTGCATTTGCAGATACTGGCAGAGGAATTAGTGATGAAGTATTGCCAAAACTGTTTTCCCCGCTATCCACCACCAAAGCGCAGGGAATGGGTTTTGGCTTAGCTATATGTAAACGTATTATAGAAGCTCATGGCGGGACAATTACCGCTAAAACGGTTAAAGAAAAAGGAACAACCTTCACAGTAATCTTACCTATTGACGGAAAAAACAAAAATGGAGGTGAAAAAATATGGACAAGTCCACAAGAATCCTCGTTGTCGATGATGATGAAACAATAAGGACCACAATGAAGGCCATACTAGAAGACGAAGGATACATAGTTGACTTAGCTTCCAGTGGAAAAGAAGCAATCCGCAAAACCCAAGAAAACAATTACAACATTGCATTGCTTGACATTCGACTCCCAGACATGGAAGGCATTGAACTACTAAAACTAATGAAAGATACTGTTCCACGGACACGAAAAATAATGGTTACAGGTTACCCATCAATGCAAAACGCGATAGGCGCTTTAAACAAGCACGCTGATGCCTACTTGCTTAAACCCGTTGACGTAGAAAAACTCTTAAGAATAGTGAAGGAACAATTAGAAAACCAACAAAACGACCGGAAGTTTAGTGAAGAAAAAGTTGCCGAATTCATCGAAAGCCGAGTAAAAGAACTATCCACTGAGCAAATTTAAACGCCACACCGCCCATTTTCTCCTTATTTTATATGTTTTCACTTTTAACTTTAGAAAAACTAGGTTTAATATTAAAAGAACAGGCATAATTAGCTTAAAACAAAACTGGAAGGGCAGTGCAGAATATTAATATGGTACGCTTGTCCATCCACATGGATAGTGGTGTTAGAAATTGAGTTTTGGAAACCTTAGGGTTTTTAGTGGGATTCAAGAAGCCCTTGTTTTAGCATTAATGATGGTTTCGGTACTGGCACTTTTCTATGTGGACATGGACATCACTTACAAAATCAGCATAGCCGTCATAGCTTTCACCATAATCCTCTTGACAACCCTGGCAACTGCACTTTTGCGACAACAAAGAGAAATAAAACAAGCCCAAGCATAACTCGGCACCTTCACTGCGCGCAGTAGAGGCGCATTTGTTATGTTCAGTAAATTACAATGAAGCTGACAGGATAACCGCAACATTTGTTTAAGACAACAATACAGAGAAAAACAATTACGAAAACGCTGCAAACTCTGAAAGCCATATAGTTAATCTGGAACTGACCACTTGTTTTGTCTTTGCTTGCCAGAAGCCTTTTTTCAAATAAAACAAAAGTCACCATCGCACAAACCATGATTACCAGTTTAAGGAAACAAACACAACTATGCTGGAATTTATTAATCCCGCTAAAAATGGATTAAGTTCCTCAGGCGTAAACTACAAAGAGGTAAGTGAAGGTTTCAGCAGAAAAATTAACGAAAAATACTATAAACGTGGAATCGCTAAAAATTAAAAGTCAAAGGTGAATTCTTTTAACCATCCAAGCGTGACCGGCTGTTTTCTCCATAAACAAATCAACCTTGTTTTTTCCAAAAGCCAAACAGAGCACTTTAAGGTCTTTGCCTTCAACAACCACACTCTCTATATCAGCCAAATTGAATTGTTTTGCCATCTCCTCTGTTGACTCCGATATTTGATAAGTCAACAAAGCAAAGTCAGCTATTGGCATTTGTTTTGGCAAATCAATTATGGCGGAAGAGTTGTTCCTCAAAATATATCCGGCAACGCCTTTGAGTTTACGCAGTTCAGCTAAACTGGCAGCTAACTTGGCAAACTCAGCGCTATTATCCTCAACTGAGAAAACTGCCACGGTTTGAGGCTCAACCGAGAGGGCAACAAGTGAAGTTGACATCGCGGTTACTCCTTGGATTGGTCGATAACTGGCTTTACCATAACCAGTTTGCCTTTATCTGTTTGCAGAGCTTGGAGAATTTTCTCTGGAATCTGAATTATGCCCTTGGCGCTTGGTTTAGTTTCGTTTATAGGCTTAAACTTGCAGACAGTTTTTCTGCCTTCCAAAGTTTCTATATTCACTAACGTAATTTTTTTGCCCTCAAATAGACCAAACCATGTCGCTATAACCTTCCCATCAATCCGCACCGTATCAGACGCCACAAGAAAACCGCTGATTTTCTCCACCATAAACTGGTTTCGGGGAGTCTGCGGCAAAACCGCCTCAAATGGCAACTTGGGCTCAGGAATGGGATCTGACTCTGGATCCTCCTCAATGGGCGATGTGGGTTCTTTGAGTTTTTCAGGCCCCAAAGCGGAAGGCGCGGATTTTTCTTGGAGCAATGCAGAATTTTGGTTGATTAGAGAAACCGCGGTTGGAACCACAACTTGGGTTAGGGATTTAATGATTTCGGGGTTTGCCTTCCGCGAGAACACTGTTGCTAAAAACAGCGGTGTCATGGCAGTGATGTTTAGTTGGCTAGTGGATGCTTGGATGGTTAGGTTTTCTATACCGCCGATTAATTTAGCTTGCCCATTTATAGTGCCAAAGTTGGTAATGAGATTTTGTTCTTGGTCTTGACTGGTGGTTTTTTTGGCTGTCGCGATGATTTGTCCTTTATCGTTAAAAACTGTGGCGTTTGTGATTTCTGGGCTTAGAACTTTAAATTCATCTATAAGGGTTTGTAATATATCACTGTTGATTTCCGCCAATCAGGTCACCGCATATATTACTATGAGATTCGAAAAAGGACCCTTTCAGGGATGCCTTCATCTTCCAAAACAAGATATTTTAAACCCTCAGTATCGCCTAACTGATCGAGCCACTTTAAGGCTTCCCTCACCTTCTGCAAAACCAGCAAGCGCTCCTGATGACTCCGCACCACCGATTCTATAGCTGTTAATTCGTGAAATGGCGTTGCATCCAAAACTATGTTCAGGGGACCAATTATGAGTTCACTTTGATTCTCAGTTTGGGCTTTTTTCCCTGCCAATTTATAGACGACTTCACGGACTTTTTGGGATTTTTCGGCCAATGAGCGGATTTCATCAAGACGTCGAAGATTTTCACCTAAGATGCTTTTGGTTGTGGTTAATTCCTTGTCTAAGGCTTCAGTTATAGCTTGAGCCGAAGTATATTCTTTTATTTGTGTAACCATGACATTTCAACTCCCGAGATTTTAAAGAGAAAGAGAAAAATTAGGTGAATTTTAGTTCACCTTACCCTCAAATTTTAAATTTCCTTGTTTACTGCACCGCATACGTCGCTGTATAGATAATTGAAGTGCCTTTTGCAGTCATTAGTTTTACTTGGTACTGAGCTCCATCAATGAATCCTGCTGCAGATGTGACATTAAAGGAAGCTGTGTCGCCTTTTGGTATTGGTCCACTAGCAAATGTTGTATCTTGTACTCCATCAATGTATGCAGAGTTTATCGTTACCTGGGCGGCACCTGTATTTTTAGCTGTTATAGTTATTTTATTATTTGCGGCATCAAACACAGCATTTGTAACTGTGACTTGTTCTGCGTTGCCCATTAATCCGATGGTCATTCCGCCCATCCATGCAGCAACGACGACGCTGACTGCGACGGTAACGGCGATAAGTATGATAGAAGCGACTACTGGGCTGAGGGCTTTTGTGTTTTTCTTCATTTTTCTTAGGTATGTGTTCATTTTTTTACCTCTTGTAGGTGTTATACTTATCGACAGAAATCTCCTTTTTAAATATTACGACTTAATATACACTACTGCATACAGTTAAACACAAATACAGAACCAAAACCATAAACACAAACACAGCCAAAACCACCAAAAATTAAAAGGAAAATAGTAAAACAGGG
>JBJKPJ010000048.1:0-4250 GCA_046706605.1 Bathyarchaeia archaeon
AATTAGTCCAGATTTACTTTGAAAGCCAATGGAGCAAAGCGCTACCCGCAGAAGCATCAATATCGGTTTCCAGTTAAGGTGACAAGTCTCAAAAGCTTGATTTGCTGGGCTCTGGAAAGGAGAAAAATGCAAATATCCAAAACTTATCGGGTATTTTGAAGCATTAAGATAAAACCAGAGTCCACTCAGCCCGCGTCTTTTTGCCCATGCATTTCAAAAAAGAAAAAAGGGAAAATGTTGATGTTTGTTTGGCGTTTTTATGGTCGTTTCCTAAGAGCCAAAATGATAACAACAGCCATTATAGCTACGAAAATGAATAGTCCTGCAATCATTGGCATAAAGTATTGGTCAGCCATAGTTGGTGTTGCGGTTGGTGCTGGAGTTGCTGTCGGTGCGGGTTGGTCAACTGCAAAGAAAGCCTCGGAAGAAGATGGATAGTACGCGTCTGAACCTGCAAAGTTAGCAATAACGGTGTATGAACCGGGTATGTCGGGTGTCCATTGTAAGTCGAACATGCCGCTGCTGTCCGTGGTTGCTGTGCCGATTTGTCTGTAGTTGCCGTTAGAGTCGATAACACTGAGGGTAACTAGAACTCCAGTGACATTAGTTGGCTTTGGTTGCTGCATGTAGACGTATTCCATCCATTGACTCATGCTTGCGTCAGAAACACATGGAACGCCGTTGGGGAAGTCCGCTGCTTGCTGGCTTTGCTTTGTGCCTGCAGAGATATCAGTAACTGAGCCGCTTATAACCAGTGATCTGCCCAGTTCTATGGATGCTTGAGGCGCGGTAACAGTTAATTGACTTGGTCCTTGTCCATAGCTGTAGATTTGCTGATCATAGGTGTTGTCGACTACAAGGTAGCCGCTTGCGAGGGGGGCGTTGCCTCCGTACATGAGGTTGCCGTAGTCAGGCATAGCCCATATTTGCGATCCGGTGGTAGCGTTGATGCAACGTAGATCATATCCTGGGTAGAGTGGACTGTTGGGCGAGTGCTCGCTGCTGATAGTGTAGATCATTCCGTCAGCAATAGTTGCGATGAACATTGGTGTTTGACCATATGGTAAGAACGGGGCATATGTGCTGTTATCTCCAACGCCGTTACCGAAGATCCATTGTAGATTTCCATTCAAATCGTTAAAGCAGTAGAGGTCTCCATCATAACCAGTCCAGTAGATGTTGCCGTAAGCAATGTTTTCTTGTGATGTACCATCGCCTGTGTACATCCAATCGTTGTTATTCGTTACTGGAATGTACACTGGTCCCCAAACTTGTTGGCCAGTACTCAAGCTGTAGCCATAATGATCCATACTTTCTTGATCCCAGAAAACGAAGATTCCATTTGTTGGATCCCATGAGCTAATTACTCGACTCATGTTTCCAGGAGCCTGCGGATAAGACTGCGTCCAAAGTATGTTTCCCATGGTACCTGCTGCTAAGCTTACTTCTGACATGTTTGCATTGTATGTTTGCGGTGATGCATTAAAATCACCCACGTGCGCTCCGAAACTTCCCTGCATTAAAACGACATAGTGGTCTAAGTAAATCATTCCTGGCCCAACGCTTCCCATGACGCCACTGCTTCCAGCAACTGTCCATGCAGCGTCACCAGTACTCCATGGTAAACTTACTGATACGTTCCAGTCGTAGGCTGATGGCACGCTTGCGTTTTCTGTTCCACTGTACCAATAGCTAGTTCCTGTTCCTGCGTATATACCGAAGACTTTAGTTGAATTCCATTCTTGCAAGTAGTAGTTGGGTTTTGCAGCGGTTCCGTAGTTGACAAGACTTATGATTAGGTACTGACCACCTGGTCCCATAACGGGTGAACCACTCGGTATGTTTGTAATGTTCATTGATGTCAGGACGCCTGTCATCGGGTCATATCCAGCCCAACAGGGTGTTCCACCGAAAAATCCGAAGCCTGGGAAGTACATTCCGCCTAAAGAGTAAGGTGCAATCAGTAAGCCGTCAGGTAAAACTCCGGCTTGGTTTGGTTGATCCATTGTAGGTAGATAGCCGAAGGATGGTACAAGATTGAGACCGTTTGGTTGTGTTGTGTTGATGCTCCAGAGTTGTTCTCCAGTCTTCAAATCCCATGCAACGTATTGTCCTCCAGTTCCTGTTTCACCATAGGGCAGTTGGAAGTATAAAACACCGTTCATGATGATTGGGTTGCCGAACCTTGTATTGTATGAGCCGCCTTGATAGTATCCTTCGCCAGGAATATTGGTGTTATTCCCACCAACGACTCCGCCCCACTGAATTGGTTTACTCCACATTATGTGTCCAGTGGTTGGTGCTGAACCATCTGGCTGGATAGTGCCTGTGTGAGCGCCAAACGTTACGACGTAGGGTGCTGAAAGCCAGTTTGATGCGATTGTGTACCAATTCCAGTTTTGCCCTTCTATTGGGTACGTCCAGTAAGAGGTTGGAAGTGCCGGATTAGAAGGATTTGGAATTTGGTCTTGCTGTACTGTTACAGTTATTGGACCCGCACTTGCTGCAGTGAAAATGTCGCCTTGGTATGCGCCGCTCCATGTGTAATTTTGTTGTGGATAATTAAATACAAACGTGTAGTTGCCTAATTGATTTGGGACAAATTTGTAGCCTTGAAAGCCTGTAGGGTCAGTGATGTCTTTGAAAATCTGTGATGTAACCGTTCCGTCAGGAGCTGTTATAGTGAGATTGAAGTTTTCGCGTCGAACGTCATTAGACTGACCTGGTACTTCAGTTGCGCTTGGCATAGCGTGGTCAACCCACATATAAACGTTAATGGTTTGACCGATGCCCACTGGGTTGGGTGTAGCGCTCATGTAAGCATAGGAAATTATAGTCCATGATGGCGTATGTGCATTTGCAGTTTGTATAAGTACTATTGCACTCATTGAGGTTACTAGAATCAAAGCTATCAAAATAGCCATGGTCTTATTATTTACGATTTTCGTTTTTTCATTTCCTTTAGTTTTTAATGCGGTAAGACTCCTGAAATATACGAAAATTCCTACCGCATAATTCACAGGGTATATAGCGTTCTGTTTATAAAATTTTGGGAATTGTAGGAAGTACCTACTGACGACAATTCCCAAACCTCCTGAGTAGCAGAAACCAACCTTCTTGCGGAGTGGAGAATGGGTAAAACTGAAGGCTTCGCTCCTGCCCATGTGGCAAAGTCTTTTTGGGTTTGTCTGGTCTATACTTATATAAAACGAATTTCCATTTAAAGAATGGATTCATCTGTTGTTGCTCAGATCATTACCAAAATATTGGACGTGTGATCACTTTTTCTTAAAAATTATGAACGAATCTCAAAACCTTTTATATTCTCCCTTGCGATAAGGGTAAGTGTTAAAAAAAGAGTTGGTTGAATGACAACAGAAATGAAGCAAAAATTCAGGGAATATACGGAAAAGTCAGGGCTCGACTGGATGGGAGCCGCTTTGGATGAGAAATAAACAGCGGTCGACCTAATTGTTGTCGCTATAGGCGTAGGCGCGATAGAGTTATCCTTTGTCCATTTCCGACTGGAAAAAACCGGTAGAGTCAAAAACCTCAACAAGAAAAACTAAACTTTCCATTTTACGCACTTAACTATTTTTTAGCTTGTTCTTGCGTTTCCTTTTTTCGCCTTCAATTACTTTTGGGATTTGCCACGGGCACGAGCCCTCACACCCATATTGGCTTAAGAGTAGTCCAGCAATGTGATTCTAACTGGACTACTTCTTCTATTGCTGCCTGAGAATATTTCCCTAAAGAGTATAGTGTAGAGGAGGCTCTTGGGATGTCGGCTGGTGCTTGAAGGCGCTTCCTTGACGAATGGGTCCAAATCCCTCCCGGCCGCCGTAGGTTTCATCTTCTATGCAGCTTGTCTTTAATGAGATAAAACAGTCCCGCGTATGCCAAAATGCCTAGAACTGGAAAAATCACAAGCCCGGCTGCCCCTGAGCCTGAAACGGAGGGGTCGCGGTTTATGACTTCTACGATGGCGCTTGCATTGACGGCTGTGGCGAGAGTTATAAAAAAGCCGAAGAACAGCAGAACAAGCGAATACGCTCGTTTCGGCTTAGAGAGCAGAAGCAACAAAGCAAGGAAGCCAACGGGGATAGTTATGCCCAAATCGAAGAACCTCGTTACCCACCACGCCGTTGGTGCAGCCACATAATCGCCGGCGGACGTGTTGCCTGATGAAATAACTTCGAAAAGCTGGGAGCCCCACATAAAGGCAAACATCAACAGAAACAACGCCATCA
>JBJKPJ010000049.1:0-1944 GCA_046706605.1 Bathyarchaeia archaeon
GCCCTAAAAGATGTCGTCAACGACCCACCCTACAACTACGGTTTTCACCTCAGCTTAGACCCTATAGACAGCGACAGTTACCACTGGCATTTGGAGGTTTACCCGAAGCTGGCGATTTGGGCTGGATTTGAGAAAAGCACAGGATGCTACATTAACATAGTCACGCCTGAAACCACGGCAGAAAGCCTCAGAAACGCCATCAAATCTTAATTTCTAGTTTGGGTTTTACTTGCAGGATGTCTTCTATGTAGGCGCGTAGGGGTTCGGCGATGCTCCAAGCTTGGCTGATGCAGCCTCGGGGAGCGTTTGGGGGGTCGCAGTCATAGATTTCGTTTATGGTTCCCAAGCCGCTTTGATGAATGCCAACCGAGAAGAGTGGTAAAATCAGGTTCTCAAGCATTTGTTCACGCGCTTTAAGAGAGTAATCGTTGACTTTCAGGTACGCCGTCACGTAAGGACCCAAAAGCCAAGGCCAGATGGTTCCGTTGTGATACGCCCTGTCACGGGTTTGGCTGTCTCCTGAGCATTTCCCGACGAATTTGGGGTCACCAAGCGATAGCGTTCGCAACCCATAGGGCGTGACAAGCTCACGGTTTACAACATCCACTACTTTTGGGCTTTTTTCTTTATCCAAAATTACAAAATCCAAGGAAACTGCCATTATCTGGTTTGGGCGTATTGCCTCATCCGCAGTGTCGTCGTAGATTACGTCGTAGAGGCAGCCTGCTCTTTTGTTCCAGAATCTCTGGTTAAAGCTGTGGCGGGCTTGCTCGGCTGTGGAGCTGTATTTTTCAGCTAAATCGGGCTGCCCAAACTTTGTGGCAAGCAACTGCATGATGCACAGGGCGTTGTACCATAGCGCCTGGGTTTCCACAGCTTTGCCTGTCCGCGGTGTTATCACGTCGTTTCCGACGGCTGCATCCATCCATGTGAGCCTTGGACCATGCATCAAAAGTCCATCGCTGTCTTGATGAATGCCAAAGAGGGTGCCTTTCTGGTGGTTCTCCATTATCTCTAACAGCTTCTCCCACAGGGCATCCTTAACAAACTTGTAGTCGCCTGTATATTTAACGTACTGCAAAACCGAGTTCACATACCACAACGTTGCGTCCACGGTGTCATAGACGGGGATACCTGACTTGTCTGAGATTAAATTGGGAATCAACCCGCTTTTGCAGTAGCCCGCGTAAGTCTGCAGAATGTCCTTTGCCTCATTGTATTTGTCTGTAACTAAAAGCAGCCCAGGCAACGAAACAAATGTGTCTCTGCCCCACGACTCAAACCAATGATACCCCGCAATGACAGCTTTTTTGCCCGTGGCACCTTCGACCACAAAGGAGTCGGCGGCAAGCAAAATCCAGTTCAGCCAATCAGACATGGGCACGGAGGGGTGCTCATGGTGAAAATCCGCCAGCAACAGGGCTTTGCGACCCAGTTCCAGATTGTAGGCGTCTTTAACTGTATCCACGGTGTCTCCAAGGGAATCAGCGATATCCTGTGCTTCAGCGCCTTCATGGCTTACCACGCAGGTCACAGCCCACTCTTTCTCGCTGTCCGCTGGTACCATAACTTCGATGTATCCTGGCTGGAAGTAATCGTCAATGTCTGATTCGCCCCTAACCTGTTCATCGCGGTACAGAAGCCTACTGACCCAGTTTAGGGATTGAGTGAACGCGCCTTCGGTTGTTTGGCAGACAAAGGTGGCTTGGGTGGGGCGTTGGAAGGATACAATGAGTTGTTTTTGGGTGTTTTGCAAGGTGAAGTTGAGGGGGACTTTGGCGTGAGAAGTGACGGTGTGGTAGTAGCGGCAAGTCAAAAGAGGGTAGAGCCTGATTTTGATGTTGGTTAGGTTTTGGTTTTTGGCTCTGTAGATTATGGCGGTTGCATTCTTTTTTTGGGGCATAAAAACCGTTTTTTCAATCTGCACGCCGCCCAAATCATAGG
>JBJKPJ010000050.1:0-3903 GCA_046706605.1 Bathyarchaeia archaeon
ATATCGTCTGCCGAAAATGCAACAGAAACTTTACCATAAAAGAAGCCCAAGTAGCCGATATACCTAAATTCAAACTAAAAATCTCGCGGGTAAGAGAAATTAGACAAAATGTTGCTAGCCTTGAGGACATTCGAGCATTACTTATGGACATGGGCTTTAGCGTACAAATACCAGGCTTAGCTGTCGGCGAAAAAAGTGGAATGCAACACCACTTTAGTCTTATAGCAAGAAAACAAGTCAATGAACACGAAGTCCTAATAGCTCTTGACCACTCAGTAAGCGAAGGAGAAGTTCAAACCTCACCGTTAATCTTGTACATTTACAAGACCTCAGAAGTCAAAGTGGATATTCCAATTTTTGTTGCGATCCCTAGCCTAAATGAGACAGCAAAGAAAATCGCACAAGGACATGATATTCTTTTGATCGAAGGCTCAACTAACCAACAGGAAATCATTGAGCGAATAAAGTCAGAAATCGAAAAACGAACAGACCAAAAAGCCGACTCAACACAAACTCAACAGCAACAACCAAAAGGCGGCTCTTTCTTAGGCAAACTTCGAGGAAAGAAAAACTAAACTTAAACACAAAATAAAATATTTTTTATTTTGTTAAATACCATAGAGTACGTGATTTAAGAATATTCTATCAATATTTAGTGCACCTATTTTTCTTCAAAAGTATTAAATATTGTCAGTCTTAACTTGTTTAATATTAATCCATTTACAGCTACCCAGAGGAATCTTTAATGGCTAATCCAGTTCGAGCAAAAGTGCTAAATGCAGTAAACGACTTCGGTGTTACATTAAATGCAGGAAAAAACAAAGGAATTACAAAGAACATGTATTTTGAAATCTCAGAAGCGACAACAAATACTTCGGAAAATGTTCAAGGTAAAGGAATAGTAAAGATCACTGAGGTTTACGAAAGTTTTTCCGTAGCAGAACGCTTTGACAAAAAAAGTGATGCCCTTCCCTTTAGGGTGGGTGATGATGCGGTAGAAATCGTAGTGCAAGCTGACGCTAAAAAACAAGATTACCAACTCGAAGATAAATTTTTCATAGAATAGTATAGAAATATTGCTTTAATGATGGGCTTGTTTTTCAAAGCTTCGTCGAGCATTGCTGACATAGTTTGTGAACGAAAAGTCGATCATTAACCACTTAGGCGAAGCCAAATCGCTTTCTTTGAGGCCAACTTTATCTCGGATTTTGGAATTTAGATTTTTAACAAATTTTGCTTCAATACGAGTGGCGCCTACTCCGAATAATTTGCGAAGTACATCTGAAAAATCAAGAATTTTTTCTGGAATTTCATCTTTGGAGATGCTGAAATCATTTTCTAAATGTTGGTATATAGTATTCTTGACGGGTTCTCCAAGTGATGATAAGGTTTCGTCAATTGCTTCTAAAACATATTGATTGAATTGTTCAGCAAGCGCGTTCTTTTTTAATTTTTTCTTTTGTTCCTTTTGTTCACTAGTTGTTGAAGTGTTTTCTCCTATTGCTTCTTCACACAGTCGATTGAATTCATTGAGGTCGACAACTGCGTGCATAGAGAGTGTACCTTCCATTTCCAAGTTGAGGTATTTTCCTTCTTGCTTTTTGGCTGACCTTTTTATTGCCATTATGTAAGTCAACTCATGTTTAGTGAATTTTTTTAATAAGGTTTATTGATTTGAAATCAACGTTTTGTCGACGTCAATCTTTTTTGATTGAATAGGCATATCTTGTATATAAATACACAATACTATTACAATTAACTATTCATCAAACAAGCGCTGTCTGCTGAAAGCAAATTGGCAAGAGAAAACTCAAAAAACCGTTATTTTTTGACAAATCTTTGGCTGACACATATCGAATTTTGATATATTGCTAAATCCCTAACTACGCTTATAAGAATATGATATCACAATTCATAATACAACCAATACTAAGTAAAGAGGAAAAACAACATGAAATTTCCCCGATCCCAACTAAGCATTCTTTTAATCACAATAATTGTAGCCTCCGCCATTTTGGCGGTCCCATTGCAATTTGTTAAAGCTGACACCATATCCTTCCAATGCACCGCAAATGTAACTACAGACAATGCTGGTGTCGGCCTAACCGCCCACTATACCGTAACCATCAACAATACGGGTTCAGCCAAATTAGGAAGCGCAAACTTCTCCATACCAGCAGGTTACACAAACCTGATTGATTCTAGCATAAAAGTCACCAATACCGCTGGTCAAGTCTGGAGTGCTTCTGTTTTAGCCTCCCCAACTCTCACAAGTAGTGGAACAGTATCTTTATGGGGCTCAGCAGAAGGACTAAGCACTAATCAAACAGTAACTGCAACATTTATAGTAACTAACCCTCCCACAGTAGACGTTTATCTATGGGTAATTGCTGCTAACCAAAACACCGGACAAGGAGGGCACGACTATCAGGTCTACACGGTATTCTTTAATCAACTCATAACTCCTGCACTCAAAACAACCCTTTCATGCTATCCAGCAAACAGTATCACAGCAGGCAGCACAATTTATGATACTGCAAAATTAACCGGGACAACCCTTGATGCAACAGGAACAGTAACCTACACGCTATACAAGGGAACCTACCCCACAGGAACAGAAGTATACAACACCCAGGTCCCCGTTACATATAGCAACCTGCCCAACGTTCCCAACTCTGAAATCTCTCCGGTTCTTACTCAGGCAGGACCCTATTACTTCCTAGCAAGCTATAGTGGGGACTCAAACAACTACCAAGCAACAGCAACACCCGAACCCTTCACAGTCCAAGCTTCAACTCTAAACACACTATCATTTGCAAACATCCCAAGCCCCCAAACAGCAGGAAACCCGTTCATTGTAACAATAAAAGCTCTTGACCAATACAACAACATACTTTTAGATTATTCAAAGACTAACAGCTTAACGCTATCAAGCGGAACAATGACGCCAACAACTGCAACTTTTGTTAATGGAGAGTGCATGCAATCAGTCTCAATAACCACAATTGGAACAGGGCTCAGTCTCTCATGTTCAGACTCAGGCATAACTGGAACAAGCAACACATTTGATGTTAACGCAGCCACAGGTTCAAAACTAGTCTACATAGCAGGCGCTAACCAAAATCTAAATGCAGGACAAATCTCATCAACAATCACCGTTCAACTTCAAGATAGTTTTGACAACCCCGAAACAACTGTGGCAACAGTAAGTCTAACAACCACCTCAGACAACGGAATATTCTACAAAGATTCAGCGGGAACCACCCAAATTACGTCGGTAACTATCCCCTCTGGATCAAGTATAGCTTCAGTTTACTATCTTGACACAAAAGCAGGCAACCCACAAATAGTTGCTTCAAGCCCATCTATTCTTTCAGCAATTTCACAATTCACAATAAACCCCGCCTCAAGCGGCACCACCCAACTGGCAATAACTGCTCCGCAATCCACAATCTCAGGACAAAGCTTCACAATAACAGTTACAGCTCAAGATACTTACGGAAACAAAGTAACAAACTATCAAGGCACAATTACTTTCTCCTCAACTGATGAACAAGCAAATTTGCCCGCTGATTCCACACTAACAAACGGCGCTAAATCGTTTACCGTATCACTCCAAACAGCAGGCGGCCAAGAAATCATGGCAACAGACAAAGCCAACAATGCTTTGAGCGCAACTGCCTCAATTAATGTGGTTGCAGACTCTGCTGATCCAAGTTACATAACTGTCAACCCATCATCAGCCACTACCACCGCTGGCACTTCAAAAACTTTCACGGCCGAATTATTCGACCTCTACGGTAACTCACTTGGAGTTGTCACCTCCTCAACTTCATGGAGCATAAACAGCGGTGAAGGAACTTTCACATGGACTGGTAACACAGTAACCGTAAACAAAGCAGG
>JBJKPJ010000051.1:0-1759 GCA_046706605.1 Bathyarchaeia archaeon
ATCTGGTACTTCCCCCTTTTACTTGTGTCTGGATTTACTGGGCAGTTACCAAATCGTTGGATTCTGGTTGATTCTCAATAAAAAATTACTATACAAAATAGAGTAAAAAAAGAGGTTGTATTTTACCATCCCATACAGGGTCCGTAGCCATATCCATTGCCGTAGTAACCGCCTTGGTAGGGTGCATAGGGAGCATAGGGTGCGACGGTTGAGCTGTTTGTTGGCGCTTGTGGGGCTATGTATGGGTTGCCGTAGTATGGTTGAGCCGGGGCAAAGCCAAAGCAGCTTCCTATCCAGCCAAAGAAGCCTCCGTTATTGGGTGCTGGCGTGGAGGGTGTTGTGCCTGTGTATGTTTGGTTTGATGCGATTTGGGCAGATGCTAAACCAATTGCAACCAAGGTTAATGCCGCCACTGCGACAATGATTATGGCGATTTTTGTTGTGTTCATTTGTTTATCACCATATTACAATATGTGCATGGGTGCTTATGGCAGTTGCCTGAAACAATATGAAACAATTCCTGAAACAACAGTTAGCTTATGGTTTTCAAGGGTGTTTTCGTATTTTAGGGGCATTCTGGCTCAATATGTACCGTCACAATGGCGTTGGTAAGCTGCTCTTTAGTTTCCTTTTCAACTTGTGAGGCTATCTTGTGTGCCTCCATTATCTGAACCGCCTTTGTAAAACAGCAGTCAATGTTGATGTACCGTTTACTTCCGGCGGCATACGTTACCACCCTTTTAACACGCAAATCGCTTGAAACGTTTTTAACAACATCTTTTACAACCTTTTTCAGTTTTACCTCACTAACATCTGATGCAGCAATAGTTACACCCGCAGGTTCAATGTGGACAGTAATGTTCTCAACTATAGCTATTTCCGCTTTAATTTTGCTTTCAATGTCCTCCGCTATCTTGTGTGCTTCTTCAACTGAAAGTTGAGGGTCAACGAGGGCATGTAGTGTAATGTAGAGTTTTCTATCTATGTAGTTGGTGGAGATTTCATGGACCTCTTTAACTCCGTTAACGGACGCTAGTTTTTTCACTAGCTGCTGCATCTTCTGCTCCCTGTCGGATGGTTCAACGTGAATGGTTGCATCTACGTTGCCTAGTGTGTCTTTTAGGCAGCCTTCAATTTTTGAAGACACCACATGAGCTTCCTCCAAACTCAAAAGATTAGGAACCTGAACAGAAGCTTCAATGAAAATTTTGGAGCTGACTTTGCGGACTTTAAGATTTTCAGTTTTTACCACGCCGTCGCAAGATAGGATAATTTTGCGGGTTTTTGAAACAAGATCTTTTGAGGCAGTGTCGCTTAATTCCATGACGCTGAATCTGACTAGTTTAATGCTTAGGTAACTTAGCATAATCCCCAGAAAGATTGAGGCAAATGCGTCTGCGTTTGTATAACCTAATATAGCTAATCCGAAACCAAATAGGGCGATGAGGGTGGAGCTTAAATCGCTGATGGCGTCGTAGAGACTTGCCTTCATGGATGGGCTTTCGATGTGTTCAGTTTTCCTAAAAACTGTGACTCTCAGTGAAGCAACGAAAAGCGAGTAACCGATAGCGACGAAACCCGCGTATTCTATGCCTCCTGCAAGCTGGGCATTGGTCATTAACCGGGTGGCTGCTTCGTAAAAAATCAAAAATGCAACTACAATTAAAACAATACCGCCAATTAAGCCGCCTATTGTTTCAAATTTTTCGTGACCATACGTGTGTTCTTCGTCTGGTGGTTTTAAGGATGCGCGGACGGC
>JBJKPJ010000052.1:0-3839 GCA_046706605.1 Bathyarchaeia archaeon
TAAACGTCTGGTCTGGTAACCCCTGAGAGTTTGTTTAGTGCTCTAGCGTTTAAGATTTTGAATTTTACAAGTGCCAAGAAAACCTTGGCTTGAGTTGTGCTTAAACCTAAATCAGCCAGAGTGGAAATATAGTCTTCTGGATAACCCATACAACTGCCCAAAATGGTAGAGGCATCATTTTTTTTAAATCTTTTGCCTATTGAATTAACTCAAAAGTACTTGATTCAATAAGCGTTATTCTTTTACAAGACGCCAAGAAGTTAGCCTGCGAATGAATCGGTGTTGTAGCTTCAACTTGAAATCACAAAATGTTATATGATGATTTATTTAATTGGAAAACACAGACGCAACGTGAAAAACATGTCCGAGCAGGTTGGATACGTTTGGCAACTAACCACAAAATAATAGGCGCGCCTTTTTGCCTTATCAGTGTTAACCCACGGCTAAATCTATCCACCCACTTTTCTCCCTTTTCATGTTTTTTGTTTTTTGAAGAAAGATAGTCCTTTGATCAGTTCTAGTTCGCCTTTGAAATGTATCGGTATTTCATTTCCACATTTATCACAGTAAACAAGCGCATCCTCACTTGTTAAAAAATTATAGTCAACATCAACCCATTCCAACTCGTTATTGCACTCACTGCAATAACTAAGGCCACTTTCTCTCTCTGGACTGCTCAAGGAGCCCTTTCTCCTTCGTATAGTTTCTTTTTTTGGAATTTAAAATTTTAGCAACTTGAGGGTTCCAAGCAAATATAGCAACAATGTTTTATCGCCTATAAGTTTAAAACTACAGACCTTCTTAGGAAGGGTTTGCTGGGGCTCTGGACCAAATTAGGAGAAAGAGCGAAATGCAAAACGCTCGTTTATTTTGAATGAAGCCAAAGCCCACTCAGCCCACATTTTTTGCCAATGCATTTCCCACAAAAAAGGAAAGGGGATTATTTTTTGTTTAGTTTGTTTAGCTTATGGTCGTTTTCTTTGCATAAGCAGCATTTGCAGAATGCCGATGATGATTATCACGATTATTATTGCTACTATGCCGTATACCACTGTGTCTGAGGATGCAAGACCTGTAGGCAGTGAAGCTGTCGGTGAAGGTGCTGAAGATTCCATAACGTTAAATGAAGTTGTCGATGTTGATGGCCAGTAGCTGTTGGTGCCTGCGAAGGTTGCAGTTACTGTGAAGTCGCCTGGAATTGTAGGTGTCCATGTTAAGGTGTACATGCCGTTTGAGTTAGTTGTTGCAGTGCCAATATCATAGCAGTTACCGTTAGAGTCAGTGACGGCTATCGTGACCGGTACTCCAATGAAGTTTGTTGGTAGTGGCTGTTGTTGATAGACATAGCCCATCCAGTCGCCCATTACGCTGTCTGCTGCCACTGGAACGCCGTTGGGGAAATCTGCTTTTTGTTGTGTCTGCTGTGTGCCAGCGGAAACATCCGTGACCATACCACGTATTACTACGCTCTGTCCGAAGGCTAAACCTGCGGCTGGTGCTGTAACGGTTGTTTGGCTTGGTCCTCTGCCTACTGTGTAGATTTGTCCGTCGTAACCGTTAAACCAAGTGTTGAATCCGTCTGCGATTGCATAGCTCATTTGAATAAATTCGCTGGTGTAATCTGAAATGTTCCAGATCTGTTCTCCTGTTGTTGCGTTAAGGGCTTGTGCTGTTGCACCTTTGTAGATTGGGTCAATTACAGTGTGCTCGGTTGTTACTGTGTAAATTACGCCGTTGCTTCCTACCGCCTGTATGAATGTGGGGTAATCACCGTAAGGAGTGTTAAATCCTGCGTCGTTACTATGAGTCCATTGTAGCTCTCCGGTTGAATCGTTGAAGCAATATATTGTTCCGCCCAATGCGCTGGTGTAGAAGTTGCCAAAGGCGATTTGAGCACAAAACTCGTTTGGCGCTGTTTGGCCATAGTAGTCAAGCTGCTCCATTGGTGCAGTTGGACCCCATATCTTTTGGCCTGTCGTTAGACTGTATCCAACCCAGTTTAAGGTTTCATAGTTTTCTTCTATGAAGACGTTTGTTGTTGGGTCTACGCCAGCGTAGTAAACTGTGACGTTGCCTGGTGGTGGTTGAAGTGTGTTTTTCCATATCATTGAGCCGAGTGCGCCGTTGGATGGGTTGAGGTTGAGTTCTATGTAGCTGTAGGGGGTGTAGCTGCCTGATCCTGTAAAGCTTCCCGGTGATGCGGGTTGAGATCCGTTGAGGATAAGCATTACGTTGTTGTACATTCCTGCTATTACTGAGGGTGATGGTCCAGGGCTGTTTAATGCGGGTACTGAGACGTTCCAGTCATAAGTGGTTAATGAGGGGTACTGTATAGAGTTTATTGCACCGGTTATGGTGTTGATGCCTACGTTTGCGTTGACTGTGATCGTGTCAGCACTTGCTGTTTGGCTGGAAGCAGGGAAACTTCTAACTAATGCAGCGTTGGATGCGTTGATAACTGATGGTGAGAGGCTTCCGCCGCCTGTGAATGGGTTAATGTCGTATTGCCAAAGTTTTGATGAATTCCATTCTGCCAAGTACCAATTCGGATTTGCGTTTGTACCATAGTTTGTTAGGACGTATCGTAGTTGTTCGCCTGATGGGCCTGCAGCGACGTAGCCTGAGGGGACACCAGTTACGTTAAACATTACTGTTCCAGTGAATCCATCGACCATTTCCCATGTAGGTCCGCTTGGGCATATGAGGATTGGTGGGAACGTTCCGTGTTCGTCGGGGTCCCAGAGGTTGTATATGTAGCCAAAGGATGGTGCGGGTAGTGTGTTGCTGGTCCAAACAACTTGTCCAGTTTGCAAATCAACGCATGTTAGTGGTCCATAGCTTGGTGCTGTGAATCCTAATGGTGCCATGTAGTAGAGGTAGCCGTCCATTATTATGGGGTTGATGTAGCGTTGTTCGTATGCGGTGCCTTCGTAGTAGCCAACACCTTGGCCTGTTCCTGGATATCCGCCGCCTTCATAGAATGAGTTTCCTCCGACGACTCCGCCGCTTTGGATTGGTTTAGTCCACATTACGTGGCTGGTCATTGATCCTATGGCGTCACCGGGGTCTCGGTTCATAACTGCGCCCCACATGTTTCGTGGTGGGCCTGTTGAGAAGGATGAGATTTGGCCTGAGCCTACTGCGGGGTTGACTGCTGAGCCTGCGCCTAGCCAGTTTGAGGTGATGGTGTACCAGTCGCTGTTTTCGCCGTAGATTGGGCGTGTCCAGTAAGCGGTTGGCAATGGTGAGCTGCCTATAGCGGATGGAATTGGTTCTTGTTGAACAGTAAGTGTTGTCTGTGCGGTGCTTGGTAGATATGTGTCGTTGACTAGTGCGCTGTTTGGATCGTATTGTCCTGCGTATTGATCGTATGCTTGTCCTGGGAAGTTGAAGATTAGTGTGTAGTTGCCGACTTGGTCTGGAGTGAAGGTGGTTATCTGGTTTGATGTGGTGTCTTGGACTGTATCAAAGATTTTTGTTGTGACGGTGCCGTCTGGAGCAACAATTGTGAAGTTGTAATTGTGCCATCTGTAGTTGTTGGATAGTAGTGCAGCGCCGGCGCCGTAGCCTACTCCGAAGATCTGGTTGACCCACATGAAGGCTGTGACTGTTTGGCCGACGCCTATTGGGTTGGGTTCTGCCCAAATGTAAGCATACGTTGGAATCTGGTAGGGCGGTGTATGTGCGGTGGCTCCGGGTATAAGTGCAACTGAAGCTGCTATTGAAATTGTCAGAAGTGCTACCGTTAGAATTGCGATAGTTTTGTTCGTAAAACTTTTCATTTTTTTATTTCTCCGTTTCTATCTGTGTTGTTAAACGGTGCCTTTATTATACTGGTG
>JBJKPJ010000053.1:0-3596 GCA_046706605.1 Bathyarchaeia archaeon
AGATTACACTGCTGTCCCAGTAGGGTGGGTACTTGGCGTTTCTGTGTTGGTAAAAGAGCATATACCCTTTGATTCTGCCAGCAAGCTTGTTAATAGCTTTATGATGGGTGGACACCGCACTTTCAATCACCCAAGAACTTTTCGCCGCACGATTGTTCAGCAGAGGTTAAGCATAGATGGCAGACCCAATTAAACGTGCCCTAACCCGCAGACGAAGATACCCCGGACGTCCGCTCCTGGTTGAAGAGCCAAACGAGAACCTTGTTTTAGGCGTAAAATTTGCCATAGGGATGACGGCGTTTATGTCTGCTTTAGAGCTTGCGCACTTGGCTATCTTGCACGCATGGAACGCGGAGATTTTTGCCACCATCACGGGTCTGGGTGGAACGGTGGTAGGGTTGTTTGTGGGGCAGAAAACATGACCAAAGGCAGACCATGGGACATAGAAGAGGAGCGTCAACTTCGCCAACTAGTCGATGAAGGCAAAACTGTTGAGGCCATCTGCAAGATTATGGTCAAGACCCATGACGCCGTAGCCCAAAAACTGTTTGATCTAAAATTGAAGACTGTGAAAGAAGAAAAAACAGCAGTTTCTGGAAAAAAGACGATTTTTTCTTCTTCTAAACTTAACCTTCCCGCTGATCTGCCAAATGTTGAGGAGACATTGCAGATTTTAGCTGCGGCTTTGTTGAAAAGCGCAGAAGCTGGGTTAAGCAAGGATGAAGTTGGTCGTTTGCAGGTTGTGGCTATGCTAGCTAAAACCTACAAGGATGCTTTTGCTGAGTATTTGGATTATCGGGGAATTGAAGTGCGTTTAGATAAGTTGGAGGCTAATTTTGCAGCGTTGGAGAAAAACCCCTCGGACACTGAGGCTAAACCAAGCTAAAGTTAAAGTTGAGCGTGTCGAGCAACGCGCGCGGTCGCTTGCGGCAGAAAAACAAACGCAAGTAGAGCAGCTTCAGCGTAATTTTAAGGAGTTCTGTGAAGGTGTTTTCGGCTTTACTCCTTACAAGTATCAGCTTGAGCTAGCCGACATGTTTGAGAGAAACCAGTTTACCGCTGTTCGTTGGTCACGTCAGACAGGCAAGAGCTTTTCAGTTTCAGCTCTGATTCTCAAATATGCCTTGGAGCATCCAGATAGTTATATCGCAATTGTTGGTCCAAGCTGGCGACAGACCAAGCTTAACATTAGGCGCATAGGCGGTTTCTGCAGAAAGCTCCCCATGCAGCAGGGGTTGCATGTTCAGAAGACTCGTGTTAGTTTGCCAAACGGCAGCATGATTGAAGCTTTTCCCAACAACCCAGACACAATTAGAGGTCCTACGTTCAAGGTTATCTGGATCGAAGAAGCCAACTTCGTGCCCAATGACGAAGAGCTCTATGATGCAATCCTGTTCACTTTAGGAACAACCAATGGCAAGTTAATTGCGACATCTACACCCTGGAATACGGATTCTTTGTTTTGGAAGATGTGCAATCACAAAGACTACCAGGACTTTGCGAGGTCACATGTGCGTTGGAGTGATGCTCTCGAACCTAATGGACCACTAAAGCCTGGTATTGTTGAGAAGATTAAGCGCCAATTCGGAGACGACCCTCAGCGTTGGCGTCGAGAGATGGAGGCAGAATGGGCAGAAGACGAAGACACCTGGCTAGCTCAAAGCCTAATCGTTAGCTGCATTGGCACCCAGAAAAACTGTGGAGAGGACCTCCAGGAATTTAATCCAGAAGGTAGCTATGAGGGCGATTTCTTTGCTGGACTTGACCTGGCTCAAACAAGAGATTATTGTGTGCTCTCGGTAGTTGAGCGCCAAAACGACACTCTGTTTTTGCGTCACTTGAAGATTTTCCAGCAGCCAACCTTGTATGCTCAGGTTATGGGGTATCTTAAAGCTCTGCAGGATAGATGGGGCGGATTCCAAAAAATCCGTGTAGACTTCACCCGCGAAGGACCCAGCATCATCGCTGACATGCAAACCGCAGGCATCGAAAATGCGGAGGGCGTCAACTTTAGCGTGCCCCGCAAAAGCGAAATGGCAAGTCTGCTTAAGCAGCGCATGACCAACGGCAAATTCTACTATCCGCTCCTAAACTGGGAGCGGCCATACCGGGGAGACATCTGTAGTGAACTGAACGTTGAGCGCTATGATCTACGCAAGGATGGCGCTATAGGCTACTCGCACCCAAATGGAACACATGACGACGTCTTTTGGAGTATAGCGCTTGCTGTGTTTGCGACTGTTCAGATGGAGCCAGAACCGTTTTTGGCAGTAATTCCAAGGTGAACAAAATGAGAAAACAAAAAGAACATCTACGCATAACCCAATTTCGCCGAGTCTATAACAGAACAGAAGGAAAATTTACCTTCAACATCAGCTACGAAACCCACACCAAAATCACGCCCAGAAGCCTTGTTGTGGCTGAAGCATTCGGATTGGGAATTGATGAAGCCCAGAAATTCAAGGTTTTAGATGCCTCGCTAAAGATTGGACCGCAAGACATTGTTTACATTACGGGGGATAGTGGCAGCGGCAAAAGCGTTCTGCTCCGCGCTATCCGTGCTGACCTTGGTGAAGACGCCATTGATTTGACGGAGGTTGCAGTAGACCCAGACAAGCCGCTGATCGAAACAGTTGGCGAGACAGTTGAGCGGGGTTTAGAGTTACTGAGCAAGGTTGGCTTAAACGATGCCTTCCTATTTTTGCGCACTTATAATCAGCTCAGTGACGGCCAGAAGTATCGTTACAGAATCGCTAAGCTCATTGAGAGTGGTAAGCAGTGGTGGCTTATGGATGAATTTGCGGCTTGTTTGGACCGAGACACTGCTAAAATAATCGCTTACAATCTTCAGAAAATCGCACGTCAACAGGGAAAATCGGTCATTGCAGCAACTACCCATAGTGACTTATTAGAGGATCTAAAACCCAGCGTGCTAGTTCGCAAGCGGTTTGGCGAAGAAATCCTAATAGACTATTACCCAAACATTCCAGCAAACGAATGTAGCTTAGCCAAAGAAATGAAAATTGAGCTGGGAACAAGGGACGACTGGAAGAAACTCGGCAGTTTTCACTATAGAGGGCATGGCATTTCGGTTCCTAGAAGAATTTTCAGAATGGTAAGAGGCAATGAGCTCTGTGGCGTTATTGTCTATACCTACCCTCCACCTGCCTGCTACGGAAGACGCCTTGTTCTCCCGAAAATGACGATGGCAGAAATCAACCAAAACTTAAGCACCATCAACCGCATAGTTATCCATCCCAAATACCGAACCATAGGCCTCGGAGAAAAAATAATCCGAGAAACAATGCCCCAAGTTGGCACTCCATACGTCGAACTTGTAGCCGTGATGGCAAAGTATTCTCCCTTCTCCGAAAAAGCGGGAATGAAAAAGATTGCCGAGCAACAATCAGTTGAAGGCATCAAGAAACTGACCCACACCTTAAAGCATCTTGGGTTTGATTTGCAGCTTATCGGCAGCCAACATTATGTAGAATCAAGACTCCAAAGCCTATCAGAGAAGCAAACTGAGGAACTTAAAGTAGCCTTCATAGCCAACAAGCATCCCCGCTTCAAAAAAGAAGTAGCAAGTAGCCGAC
>JBJKPJ010000054.1:0-4358 GCA_046706605.1 Bathyarchaeia archaeon
AATTAGTCCAGATTTACTTTGAAAGCCAATGGAGCAAAGCGCTACCCGCAGAAGCATCAATATCGGTTTCCAGTTAAGGTGACAAGTCTCAAAAGCTTGATTTGCTGGGCTCTGGAAAGGAGAAAAACGCTAAAAAAGAAAACAAAGAAGACGCTAAGAACTCTAAATTAACCCTTTAGCCTTTGCCTCTATGCATAATAGCAAAGAATTTTAATGAAACTCAAGACATTAATCAAAATAGAGAAGGAAGAAAATGGGTAACGGGCGATATGGCGCAATAGCGTTAATATCATTCATCTTAGGAATTTTGTTAATTGCTACATTAAAAATCTATTTCACATTAACTTCTTTGTATGGAATACTTTTCTTAGTCTCAGGCGTCTGTATGTTTATAGTAGCAGGCGTTTTTGCCTTCTTTTTCTTCACCTTACAATGGCGGTGGACACATGGTCAACCACAGCCACGACCAACCTAAGATTATGACAAAAAGAAAAACTGATTTGCAATTAGTTTACAATTGCTTAAAACTATTAGACTCACATAATTTAAGCTTAGGATTTGTTGCCTTTAGAATTGTCACTTTAAGCGCCAGTCGAAGTCTTATCCTCCCACAACTCCCAACCCAAAATCTTAACTGCATTTTCCTAAACTCATCAAAACGAATCAAACCTTTATCTGCACTAGAAATCAAATCCCCAGCCGTAACCTCAGGCGCCTCGGGCTCCCCCAATTTAGCCGCACCTGAGCCTTCACAGGACCAAATCCACTCTGTTAGCAATTACAGCAAATATCTCCAGTTCAATTCTGCGGTTAATCATACATTGAACTGGGTTTGCTTTTGAGACGACAGTTCCATCCAATCTACAAGGAATACTCTTTCAGTTTTGTCAATGCCCTCCAAGGTTACAGATTGAGTGATTATACTTTGTATCGGGACTTCGCCATCTGGAAAAATGTCGCCCCAGAGAACTTTGCCCTTCCGCATTGAGGATGCCCAAGTTCGGTATTTCCTCATATAGAAGCCTCCTGAAACTGCCCCAGAACTTTGGATAATTGTAATTTTGAGCAAAATAGCTTGATGCTATTTGGTAAATTGACATCTTTCCTTGATTGGTAGGCTCGGAGCAGCGCCACACCAAAAACCGCAGTCTAGGCAATGAAAAGTTTGGTTTTTGTTTGAAGTTATAAAAGATGAGAGAAAAACTGTGGTAGTTTTTCCCGTGAGCGTTGGCGCCGCCGAAAGGACTCGAACCTTTGACCTACTGATTAACAGTCAGTTGCACTACCGGGCTGTGCAACGGCGGCTAACCCGTGCTTACCCACTTTTCAGTTCTATTAAACTATTTAAGGATAATCCTGCCCCGAGGAACTGCTAACATAAACAGCATTCAAAAGACACACTCCAATCTGCGCGGGGGAACGTAACGTTTAACGAACATAGCTCCCCAATGAAGGCTACAAAGAGCCCCAACCGTATCCGATCCCTGAGAATCATGCTGAGATCACGTTATATAGAATGTAGTCGCCAACTACGGCATGAAAACGGCGATAACAGACTCGTCAACTCTCAACTTCTAACTCCAATCAGGGCTAAGGGGCTTTGCCTACATTTCTTATTCAATATTACTGAAATTTGGCGTTCATGAATTCCTTCTGCTGTTTATGCTTATATTGGCTATGATAGAACAGCAATCCTAGATGAAAAGCGTGCGCAAGAAAATATGGAGACAGCAGCTAACCGATGACCGTGTTGTCTGTTTAAAGCACGTGCTTTTTTAGGTCAAGAAAAGTTGACTTGACTTAGTCAAGAAGTTTTTACGAACAAGCTTTTATTTCCAAGAATTGTAGAGCCTATTGGTGAGAATATGAGAGCTTCAAGAGCAGCATTTTTAGTCGGAATTTTAGCAACCGTGTTAATTATTTCAGGCGCCTTAGGAGGTTTGGCCGCTACTTATGGCTCTCATGCTTCACCTGATTCTTCTGTCGCCTCATCGTCCGGAAGCAATAATGGCAACGGAAATGGCAACAACGCTAACAACAGAAATAACGGAAACGGCGGAGATAACGGGAATAACGCTGACAAAGGTAATAGTGGAAACAATGGCAACGGGAATAATGGAAACGGAAACGATGGCACCAACGCTAACAATGGGAATAACGGGAATGGAAATAACGGCAATAACGGAAAGGGAAATGGCAATAACTCCAACAACGGGAACAGCTCTAACAACGGCAACAATGGCAACAACGGGAATAATGGCAACGGTAACAATCCAACTCCACCACCGACTCAAACCCCCAACCAAGGGTTGACCAAAATATCTGGGTACATCATCGATTCGAGCGGACACGGACTCGCAGGCGCACTTTTCACACTATTTAGTACAGGTCAAACTTCATCTGACAGTTCCGGCCATTACTCTATATCTGTCGCCCCAGGCGAATACCATCTGGCTGTTTGGCCACCGTGGGATTCAAGCTACATATACCACGACGAGCCAAATCTTGTTGTCGGGTCCACCGATATCTCAAAGAACATCACTTTAGACGTCGGCCTCAAGGTATCAGGGTACGTGTCAGCAAGAACCGGCGGAATGGTTCGCGGCGCAGTTGTCGTGTTTGGCGGCTACTACCTGTCTGGCTGGGGTTCTAACGCCTCAGGCTACTACTTTGCATCTCTACCCACGGGCACCTACGATATTTGGGCGCATCCGCTCTTCAGTTCAACAAGCGCAATGCAATTCGTCGACTACCGCGAATACAGCGTGCCCGTTTATGGCAACATGGTCAAAAACATCACTGTTGACCTAACTACTCCAGCGACACAGACTTCCGGTTCTGTGCAGGTGCAACTTGTAACTACTCTAAACGGACAAGCCTCCTTCACCAACGAAAAAACCCACACGAGCCCTCAATCCATAAAACTTGAACTTCCTACAGACGCCCAAGCAGGTGCCTCCGCAACCGCCCTCTACGCCTACAGCGGAACCCTAAACTCCTTGAACTCCTTCTCCATATACACCTCCTACACCGACGCCACCCCACGATTTGTAATCTACTTAGACACAAACAACGATGGACAAACAGACAAAGTCCTGCTAAGCGACTACCAACTCCAAAGCAACGGGCAATGGAGCTTAACCACCGGTGGCCTGAGGTGGGGCTGGACAGAGGCCAACGCAGCCTTAACTGTTTACGGACAGAACAATAACTGGAAAACCCTTGACTCTTGGAAGAGTCAATATGGAACAGCCAAAGTTCTCTATGTCGGCATAGCTTTAGAGTATTGGGGGGTCATGAGCAATTACGGACTTGGACAACCCCTTTACGCTGATGAACTGATGTTAAACGGCGTCTTGACAGGTCCAACATACACCATCATGCCCCGATAGCTCAAGACCATGAATAATGCGATTAGAACCCAATCTTTCCTCTATTTAGAAGAAGAGACTAAATCTGACAAATCAAAAAAATAACTGTAGCGAATTGATTTTTACCAATAGCGCTACTGACATATTATTTTAATTGAAATATAAGTTAAAAACTCCAAGGGTGTTGAAACTTCGAGGAATGAATATATGTCCAGCGACTTTCCCTCGGAAGATTCTGAGCCTAGCGACTCGACTATGGCTTTTCTAATTAAAATCCTGACGGAGCATGAGCAGAATTTAGATAAAATGATTGATAAACTTGCGGGGTACGTGCCACAGACAGAAAAAGCAAAAGAGTTGTGTCGTCGCTTTGAAAAATTGGAAGTTGGACTTGGCAATCTGGAGAGAGACATTAAACTCATAATGAGCTACTTCAGCGTTGCCCCGAAATAATGTAGTAATCGTGTTGCTCACCAAAGAACGCGCTAATCCCTCTAAGAGGGGGATAACTTTCTTTTTTCGAGAGCGTTGACAAAACACTGCGCTCCCAAGTGCAAGCCTACAAGTAAATTATCACTTCTAAGTATGCAACCATCAGCAGGTTGATTAAAAAAAGCGACGCAACGTTGATAACACTTGGAACCTGTGAATTTTTTCCTTTCTGTATCTGGAGCAAACCAAAGAGCCCTGCAGCTAAAGGTACGCTTGAAAAGGCGACAATGACCATGAAGTTCGCGGGTGAAGTTGCAGGTTGCAGGGCAAAGAAAAGGAAAATCAAAAAAGCTCCAAGCGCAACAGCAAAAGCTAAGCTGTAAACCGCTTTTACCCCTTTGGTTATGCCTAACGTTTTTTTGTCGCCTATACGGTCCACTTCGATGTCGGGGGCTTCAAGGCTTAGGGCAAGCATAAACCCATAGAGCACAAAAGGTACCAAGAACATGCCATACCAACCATCACGGGCGCCTCGGCTTGATAGATAACCTACTG